>NZ_RZTB01000154.1:2415-7266 GCF_003997735.1 Mesorhizobium sp. M7A.F.Ca.MR.148.00.0.0
CGACAGGATCTTGTTCGAAATCCAATCGGCGCGTTTTTCAGCCGGCGATATGGGCGAGCCTTCAAGCCGATCGGCCGCGCGCCAAGCCTCCGCATTGGTCGGGAATGGTCCCGCCAAGGTTTCGCAGTGAGACACCACAATCCAGCCGCCGCCCGGCGCCTCAATGACCGTCATGGCGCAGCCCCCGGTTGTCATTGGAAAGCGTCAGAGCGCGCGGGAATTCGCGGCGGAGATAATCCACCTCGTCGATGATGCGACGCATTTCCGATCGGTCGATGTTGCCGGCCGCAATCCACTGCTCGAGAACGGGCCTCATCCTATCCCAGGTCTTGTTTGGCATCTCGACCCAGATGGCGATTACGGCCTCGCGCGCCGCCATGTAGATGTTGCGGTGCTGAAGCAAAGCCTGTTCGACTGACCAGGGCAGGCGCTCGGCCTTTTTATGCTTGTTCGGCATCACCGCTCGGCTCCTAACTGTTGAAAACTTCCCTCAACATCCCGGAATCGCCTGTCAGCGCCGATGAATTGCAGCTTCACAGACCCCGGCCGCCCGCACATGGGTTGGCGCCGGATTTTCTTCGCGATCAGAAATGTTATGTCTTTCTCGTAGTCGCGGTAGACGACCAGACCCGCGTCAGCCTTGTTCCGCCAGTGCGCGCTGCCAGCCAAGTCATACAGGCCCGGAACGGGGTCTTTCCCATCATCGCTGCTGCGGAGCTTGGTCGGATGGATGACCATCCAGACCGTGCATCCATGGTGCTTCCCGAATTTTTTGCATTTGGAAATGAGCTGCGAAACGAACTCCGTTTCCGTCTGTTTGTCGGGCCGGGATGCCTCCAGCTCGTTGTAAGGGTCAATGACAATATTCGTCACGCCAAACCGAATGACCGCAGCACGCGCCCGCTCCAGTAACCAGTCCACGGTGGGGGTATGCTCGACCGCTCCAACCAGGAAAATCCGCTCGTTCAGCCAAAGCAGCGCTTCAGAAACTTCGCGCTCTGTCAGGCGCGGCGTCGGCCCGGCGAAGAATGGGTTGCCGGCGAAGATTTCGCACAGGTCGGCAATGTGATTTGCCTCGCCCGTCTCCGGGGAGAACATCGCCCATTTCTCATCGCGCCGCCGCGCTGTCTGAATAGCAATCTGGTCGATCACGCGCGATTTGCCGTGATTGGGAATGCCGGTCACGGCGATGAACTGACCGGGAATGTATTTGAATGCCTTGTCAATTTCAGGAAACCCGGTCGACAACGGCTGTGGCCCCTTGCCGTGGTAGAGGTCCATTACCTCGATCGCAAAGCTTTCGACATCGTGCAGCCCGTCTATCGGCCACGGTTCGGCGCTTGCCACACACTCGCGCAACACTTCGGCGCCGTGGTCTTGCAGACATTCGTTTGCGTCCTTGCACTGGACATCACCCAGTGCCGGCATGCTGACCCGGTAACACCGGTCGCGGCCCATGCGCCGCGCGATTTCCTGTGCCAGTTGCTCGCCTGGGCCGTCCATGTCGCTTGCGATCAGGACGCGGGAGGCCTTCTGCAGCTTTTCCCAGTGCGTTGCGAATGGCTCATAGCGCTTGTCGCTGGTCTCAGGCCCGGAGGGTGCACCGTTTGGCAGTGACACTACCCGTTCAAAGCCAGCCTCAATGAACGACATCACGTCGATCTCGCCCTCGGCGATAATCAGGTCAGCACCTTCGGTGATGCTGTCCGCATTGAAGAAAACCGGTTCCGGGTCTTTCTCTTGGCGAAAAAGCTTGTCGGCGGTGCGGTATTTCACATTGCGCAACGCCTGCTCCCATTCGTAGGGGAACGCTATGCAGTCCTCTTCCTTTTCGGTCTGCGGAAACCACTGCCTGGTCTTGTAGACGTTGAAGCGCTCAACGACCGGTTTCGAGATCCCGCGCTTTTCGAACCATGCAACCAGCGTATCCGGGCGCTTTGGTTCCGCGACCCTCACCGGGCGCTTGTAGGTCCGCCTCTCGCGGGCGGGGCGATATTCCGGCCCGCCGGCTCCGCCTGACCATCCGCAGTGGTGGCACAACCAGACCACGCGCCCATCGGCCTCTATGGTGACAGACAGGCATTGATCGCCCTTTTTCTTCCGAGTGTGAGAGCACTCCGGACAGACGGTCTTGTGATTTCCTGCCGTATCGTTCCGAAGGCGGATGCCGTGTTCTGAAAGAGCGCCTACCACGTCGATCATGATCAGCCCCGCGCAAACAGAGCTGAATTGGTAAGATCACCATTGCCGCCGCGCCTCTTGCCCGCGCGATCCTGGACGGCCTTCCTCACCCAGTTTCGCCATGTGGCTTCCCAGTCGGCCTTCACGCCGCGACTGCCGGGCGCGGAAATGAACCAGTCCCTGAACTTGCCGGCCTCCCCGTCGATATCGCCGCTTGAAAGACCGTTGTCCTTCGCCCATTGCCGCCACTCGGGAAGCAGAGACCATTCCGGCGAAAGCCGAGTACCGCGTTTTTTGGAAGAACCGCTAGGTTCTTCTTTTACTTCAGTTGGTAGTTGGTAGTTGGTAGTTAGTTTTTCAGAAAAAGAACCGCCCGGTTCCGGCGGTTGCTGATTTTGTTGAGCTTTCTTCGATGGTCGGCCACCGTTCGCCCCATTTTCAGCAGCACTTTGAATGCGCTTCAGGGACATTTCGACTTCACTTTGGGAACGCTTCTGCCACAGTTTGCCATCGCCTTGGCGGGTGATTTTCCCATTCGCCACCAAGGCATCGACCACGCGGCGAACGTCTGCGGGGCGCACTCGGCACAGACCCGCTAGACGCCTATCGTTGAACTCGATAGCGCCGCCTTCGGACATGATCAGGCTGCAAATCATCCAGTAAACGCCCTGCTGTTCCGCCGTCAGCACGCCGCCAACACCGGTTATGTATTCGTCTGGGTAGAAATCGACCCGCCGCGCTTTGGCCTTGCTCACGCAGCGCTATCCACCGATGGCAATTCAGGCGGGTGAAGATCGGGACGAAGGAAGCGGCGATTGACACCCGTAAGCCTTTCGACGGCGATCACCCGATCGCTTGGGATCTGCTTCCACTGGCTTATTGCCTGGGGGGTGATTTCGAGCAGCTCCGCGAGCTTCTTCGCTTGGCCGCCTACTGCCTCAACGGCCAGTTCCAGGCCGTTCTTTTCGTCTGGATCGCTCATGGAGATTTGCACCCGCTGCTTGATTTGACACTGTATTCAAGCACGGCTTAACCATAAGTTCAAGTGTAGCTTGCTTGAATTAGTCAAGCATGGCTTTAGTGTCTTGAAATGAAATGGAGAAATCTTCGATGACCCTGGGGGCAACAATCAAGGCGGCCAGGAAGGCTAAAGGCCTTACCTTGGCAAATGTCGCAAGCGCTCTGGACGTCAGCATTCAGGCCGTGTCGCAATGGGAGAGCGACACAACCACGCCGACAGGCGGTCGTCTCATCTCCCTGAGCAAAGTTCTTGGTGTTGACTTGGCGACGGGCGGAGGCAAGCGAGAGCTGCTGCCCTATCGGCCAGAAGGGCCCACCGTTTACACCGCGCCTCTAATTAGTCGGGTCACTGCGGGATCATGGTCGCCGATAGTCGCGGATCAACCGCTGCCGCCGGAAACTCCATCATTCGAAATTCATTGGGAGCCGGCGGGCTATGCATTTTCTCTTGAAATCGACGGCGACAGTATGTTGCCGGAATTCCAGAGCGGCGATGTGATCATCGTCGACACGGGTCTTCGGCCGTTGCCTGGCGATTGTGTCGTTGCGGCTCTCGATAGCGAGGAAGAGGCGACGTTCAAGAAATATCGACCGCGCGGTGCCGACGAGCAAGGCCATCCGGTTATTGAGCTTTACCCTTTGAACCCGGACTACCCAACGCTCACCATCTCAGCGAAAAATCCCGGCAGGATCGTCGGCACAATGAATGAGCACCGACGCTTCCGACGTAGAACGAAGTAAAGCCTGGCTTCAATTTCATATCAAGCGTGGCTTGACTCTCATGGTTAAGCCGTGCTTTAATTGCTTCATCAAACCGATGGAGCCACCATGCACGCCGCCGCCGCTTCTGCCTTTACCGATCTCGCCCGCCCGCTGGCCCTCGATGTTGATGCTCAAGGCCGCCTCGCCACCGCATGGCGCTACTCACTCCGGGAAGTCGCTGACCATCTGCTTTTCATCCGCCAACACGTCGTCACCATTGCCCAGCGCGACGAGATGCTGACCGCCACTATCCGTCGCCACAGCCCGAAGTTCGTCGGCTATGCCCGCCAGCAGCTCGCCTATCGTCTGCCGCTGTACTTGGCCGCTTTGCGCCGTGTCTCCGAATACGAAACGAAGATGGACTTGCACGCCGTGGTCTACGCCCGGTCAAGCAACGCATGGGAGTCTGACATGGACATGATGACCGAAACCGGCCCTCATCCCGACACCGATCTAATCGCCCTCGGGGATGAACTTCGCAAGGCATGGGACGACGAACGCGCCGCGTTTGCATCTGCCGACATCGCCAGTATCGGCAACAGCACTCCTGAAATCGACAGCGCCCACGACCGTTGCGCCGATCTGGCGCGTCAAATGGTTGAGCGCCCGCCTGTGACGCTGGATGGCGTCAAAGCCATGGCGATGGTCTGGGGTTGGCTGCACTACCAGTCGTGCAGGCTGGATAGCTACGATGGGGGCGAGGTGGGGAACCATCTGGACGAGCGGGCTTCGCACGCCGTCATGACTTTCCTGCTGAAGGTGGCGCCTACCAATGGCGCTCGCTGACGATCATGGCTTTTGCATGCGGCCAATGCCACCGCTGCCGCCTCTATCTTGCCCTGCACTATCGGCCGGCGGTGATTGTCGCCGGGCGAGGGCATCCCTTGC
>NZ_RZTB01000154.1:7276-9809 GCF_003997735.1 Mesorhizobium sp. M7A.F.Ca.MR.148.00.0.0
CCACCGTTTCGATGTCATCGGGTGCAGAATCGAGCGTTTCCGAAAGCCCAGGATCACCTTGGCGGCGCGCCTCGCGCTCTGTCCGCCTTTCGGCTCGTTCCACGGCCTTCTGCGCCTCTGTTAATTCGCGCATCGTGCCGGACATCGCCTGGAAAAACTGGCCTAACGGCATGTCGACGGACGGTGTTCCCGGCTTGAGCGCTTCAAGCCTGATTATGATCTGGGGCGGGTGCTTGGGCCCGACGAATGACTGTTCCAATCGGGACACAATTTCAGCGGTCACGCTTCGCCCCAATTCCAGCGCGGCGTCTTCCAGCCGGAGCTTCAGAGAAGCCGGCATCCGAATGTTTATCTGTGGATCTTCACGGGCCATGCACTGGATATATAGCACGGTGCTATTGCCGACAATAAAGCACGGTGCTATATTCAGCTATGGTTAACGGAAAGGGAAGGGCATGAGTCGGGCGGACCCGAAATTTCTGGTGAGACTGCCGGCGGACGTGAAAGCATTTATCGAGGCCCAAGCCACTCGAAACGGCAGTTCTCAAAATTCTGAAATCGTGCGGTGCATCCGTAATCGCATGGACGAAACGAAAACGGCGACCAGCGAGCTTGCAGGCTCAAACTGATCGCCGTTCCGAAATGAAACCGCCTTGCAGGGCGGTCCCCTGAAGCGTCACCCGATGGAGATCAACGTGACACCAACTCAAAATAGCACTTCAAACGTGAAAGTTCAAACCCGCCGCGCTCCGGCCAAGATGCCGAACCCTGCCGACGATCTGTCTTTCATGCACCGGAAAATGCCAGTCGGCTCAGGCATTTGTTATTGGAATGTCGAGGCAACTGGCAGCTACGGCCGGGACTGCGACAAGGGCCATGAACTGGCCCAGGAGTATCTACGCTACATCGGCGAGCATCCCACGAACGGCAACACCACGCTGCTGGGCTGCATTGTCAACGACATGTGCCGGGTGAGGCAGGAGGAACGCAAGCCGTCCGGCAACCATCTGACCGGCGTCGAAATCGGTTTCTTGGGCGAGGTTAATCGCTACACCATGGCCACGATGGTCGCCGTCGTCAAAACGCTGGGCAAATCGGAAGGCGGTGCCAAATGACTGCGCCTTCCGACGACCTGAACGACCTGCAATCCGATATCGGTCACGTCGAGACGCTGATCTGTGTCATGCACGATGTCGCCATAGAAACGCCTATGCCTAGCGACGAACGCATAGCCAAGGCCATGCAACAGGTTCACGACCTTTTGTGGATCGCCCGCGACTTGGCGGGCAATCTCGTCAAGGCCGCTTCGGCATGCCACGAAAAAGTCATGGCTGATGCTCGTAGCAGAAAGGCGGTGCGTTCGTGACCGCCGCCCTGAACCACAACGACCTTGAAAGCGAAGTGCGGGATGCCGTCTTGGCAAACCGTCTGGTCCTCACCTGGATGAACAGCCATTTCGAGACACCCGCCGAAAACAGCAATTACCGTGTTCATGAGAGTGACGCCGAAATGTTGGTTTTCGCCGGTCGGATCGCTCTCGAAAAGAGCGAGGCTGTTCTGACCAAATGGGAGGCAGTGCATGCGGCGGCGAGGGTCGGCGGATGACGCCAGCCGATCCTTTCGAGGATTCGCCGCTGACCCTGAAGGAGGCTTGCCAGCATTTCTTCAGAAATCGCATCACTCCTGCCACGTTGCGAGCCGAGGCGCGCCGTGGCAGGCTTAACATCGTGCGTATAGGCAGGGCGGATTTTGTGTTGCCCTCGTCGGTGAGAGGAATGATGACCAAATGCCAAGACCCGCCAAAGGAGCCCGGCTCTACCTCGACCCGAAACGACGCGAATGGGTCATCCGCGATGTCGGCGAGGTCTTCGAACGCACAGGCTGCGGCGAACCAGATCGCGCAGGAGCTGAAAAAAGGCTCGGGGAGTACATCGCGGAAAAATTCAAACCAGTCACCCGCGAAAGTGATCTCGCTCGCCTCTCGGTCGCCGAAGTCCTGACTGCCTACGGGCGGGAGTACGCCCCGCACAAAAAATCTGCCGAGCGTAGCGGTTACGCCATCGCCGCGCTCGTCCCCTGGTGGGGATCGAAGACGCTGGCGGATGTTCGCGGCGAGACATGCCGGGCATACGCAAAGGCACGGGGCAAGACCGTGAAGCCGGGAACGATTCGGCGCGAACTCGCCGCACTGTCGAAGGCCATCAACCATTGGCACAAAGAACATGGCCCGCTGGCATCAGTGCCGGAAGTGACCATGCCTGATGTTCCGCCCGCCCGCGACCGATGGCTGACGAGAACGGAGGCCGCGATGCTGCTTGCTGGCGCACTGGGCTTCTACCGTGAATTCTGGTGCGACGTGGCCAGCCGTCGAGAGCACTACCAGTGGCGCCGGAACCGGTTCGCGATCAACCGCCATTTGGCCCGCTTCTTACTGCTCGGGCTCTACACCGGCTCCCGGCGCGCGGCGATCTGCAATGTCCAATGGATGGCGAACACCACGGGGGGTTGGATCGACAGGCAGCGCGGCGTCATG
>NZ_RZTB01000154.1:9819-10475 GCF_003997735.1 Mesorhizobium sp. M7A.F.Ca.MR.148.00.0.0
GGCAAGCGGATGAGCGCCCATCTGAGGCGGTGGAAGCTCATCGACGACAACGCCCGTGACGAGGCCGCCAGGCAGGCCGGCGAGCCCGTGGCGGTCTGTCTGCATGTCGTCAGCTATATGGGCCGGGGCGTGGCCTCTGTCCGCACCGCTTGGGAAATGGCGATCGACAACGCATGGTTAGATCCGACCATCACGGGACAGCCGGCAATCACGCCGCACGTCCTCCGCCATACCCGCGCAACCTGGATGATGTTCAAGGGCGTGGATATCTGGGAAGCGGCTGGCGCGCTCGGGATGTCGGCCAAGACGCTCGATAAGGTCTATGGCCACCACCACGTCGACTTTCAGAAGAACGCGGCCGAAGTCTAGCTACTTAGGCCAGCTCTCAGAACGCTTGACCAATTTGTAGACAGGAAGGGTAGTGCCGTTCCAAGTTTCCATTATGGCTCCGCATCCGCATTCATGGCGGTCTCGATCGCGCGCTGGTAGCTTGGCTTCGGTCCGTTCATACACGGCACCGCATTCATCACACGAGACTAGAGCCATGTTCCTGTGCCATTTCTGTGCCAGCGCGGCCAACGGCTTAGCTAAGTTGTTGAAAGGATGGTGGGCGTGACAGGGATTGAACCTGTGACCCCTGCAATGTCAATGCAGTG
>NZ_RZTB01000155.1:0-10340 GCF_003997735.1 Mesorhizobium sp. M7A.F.Ca.MR.148.00.0.0
GGCTGTGAAGGCTGGACGCGCCGCCAGTGGCGGCGGCGACTACTTCACTTTGAAGAAATTTGCCGACGAGGACGACAGCATCGAGCTGGCCGATCCATACACCTCGTCCTCCCCCTCCGGTTATCCCGGCCTCGCCTTCCTACCCAACCAGCAGGCGGAAGTCGATGCCTTCAACGCCGCGCTGAAGGATTATATCGGCTCCGACGAGATGATGGAGATGGTCGGCAAATATGGCTACGGCAAAACCAACCTGCCGGACGGTACCACGACAGCGGAACTCTGCAAGGACTAGATCTGGCGGAATTCACGTTCATGAACCTCACTCGCCTCCCCGGCTTGACGCCGGGGGGGGGCGTCCAGCGGGAGGGCACAGACGTGAAGGAACTCGCGCTCGGCTTCAGCGTCCGCGGCTGGCTAGAGGCGTTGCGATCACCCTGATCGTGACCCTCGGGGCATCTCTCGCGGCGATCGTGCAGGGCTGATTGTCGGCCTGATCCGGGTCTCGCCCCGTTGGCCGCCACGCTGGTTGGGATATATCGAATTGTTCCGCGGAACGTCGATGGGGATACCGTTCAGGAGCAGCCAAGTGCCCAATTCAACCGTAGTCAATCCCTGGGAATGGTCTGAAAGCCATGGCGGCGGCGCGTAAACAAAGTCAGAGCGGGCAAGGCACTAAGACCAACGTGGCCCGACGGCAAACGCTGTGCCTTCGCTATCTCGTTCGACGTCGATCACGAGTCGAACGAATTGCGCAGGGGAGGGCAGTCCCTGTGTAGATTATCCTGGGGTCAATACGGGAGCCGACGGGAGATGCCTCGGGTTTTGGAGCTCCTAGGAAAATTCGACGTACCAGCGAGCTTTTTCATTCCCGCTGTAATCGCTCAACTGTATCCAGACGAGCAAAGCGCGGTTGTCGGTGGAGGCCATGAAATCGGGATGCACGGCTGGATACATGAGCTGAACTCCGAACTGAGCGTGGAGAGCGAGCGTTCTTTGATGATGAGGAGCGCCGACGTCCTTGAAAAAATCGCTTCAAAACGCCCGACGGATCCGAACTCCATCGTGGGACTATTCCGACGCACTCTCCAAATTATACTTGAGAGGCGATTGACATACGACACATCACTTATGGCCTATGATAGTTGCTATGAGTTTCTGGAAGACGAAAAACCAACAGGAGTCATTGAGTTACCAGTAGAGTGGATTCGAGACGATGCAACTTATCTTTGGATGAGTCCTGATGATTCGTTGCGACCAAACATGTCTCTCGACGCGATACTATCTGTATTCATTCGAGAGTTTGAAGGGGCGTATCAAGACGCCGAATTATTCCAGCTAACTCTGCATCCGCACGTGATCGGATATCGCTCAAGGGTCTGGATCGTAGAAGAACTAGTTCGATGCGCTAAAGCAAAAGGCGACGTTTGGTTCGCCACTCATCATCAGGTAGCGAAGCATGCGGCCTCATGCCTCTGAACACATGCAAGCAAAATCTGCAATGCCGGCCTGCTGCAAGAGGAACCCGACCAGTTTTTGGTGAAACGCCCAAGCATGGACGAAATTAATGTCAAAGAACATCTCCTTCGACCGCCACGTTACGTCCAGCGACCGTCAGGGCACCTTGGGCGGCCAGCTTTCGCAGTGGAAGAGCTGGTTCTGGAGCAATGCCGTGCCGGCGGACGAACAGACTGACGTGACGCCTGGCTCGTAGGTTTCGTTGACGATGGCCACCTTCTCGGCGGCCATCCAGCGGGGGCGTCGTGCCGTGTCGCTCAAGGCTCTTAACCCCCAATTTGGCAAATGATTTGGATTATCCGACCAGTTTAGTTCCGATCCGCAGCAGCAAGTCGTCTTCTTTATGCACGAGGCAAGAAAACGCCGGTGTTCTGCGTTCATCAGTGGTGATTTGCGCAAAGGCGGCCCGTATTGCTACTACATTCGCGAAAACGGTTACTGATTAACAAGAGATCGAGTATTGGCTGAGGGCACTGAGATGGACCACTTGCGGATTGGCATACTCTACCCTTCCGACGGAGTTCACGACCGCGAGTTCTGGCAGTTCGCCCCGCCTCATGCGACGATGCACGTGACAAGGATATTTTTTCCAGAAACCCCGGCCACCACGCTCGTCAATGATGGCGACCTTGACCAAGCCGCGCAGCTCTTGCGGCCCATTGGACCCGCGGCGATCGCTTACGCATGCACCTCGGCCAGCTTTGAAAAAGGGCACGCAGGTGATCGCTCAATCATCGACAGGATTTCTCGCGCCGCTAACGCACCGGGGACATCAACGTCCAGCGCCCTGGTGGCTGCCTGCCGCAGTCTAGGCGTGCGCAAGCTTGCGCTTGGTGCGCCTTATCTTCCGGAAACAACCGCACAGTTTGTGCGCTACCTCGCAGAAGCCGGGCTGGAGCCGCTGTCCAGCCGCAGCCTTGGACTGGAGGGAGGAATAGGCGAGCTCGAATCCGAGGGTATTGTGCGACTCGCCAACGAGGTCGATGTCCCTCAGGCTGAGGCCATCGTCCTTGCTTGTACGAACCTTGTGACATACTCTGCCATCTCAGCGCTCGAGCGTGCTCTCGACAAGCCCGTGATCACCGCCAACCAGGCGACCGTGTGGCATGCCTGCCGGATCGGTGGTTACCGAGGGACCGAAGGGGTCGGGCGGCTTTGGAGTGTCGATGCGATTGAAAATCCTATCGGGATGTCTTAATAGCAGGAGTCCCAGTTGAAACTTTGTCGAGTTCAAATCTGACTTTTAGACGATCGCGTTGCGCTGGCGGCCCACTGTGCCTCCCGCCAGTGGTTGGTCCGCCCGGCGAATCGGCCCGAACGGCTATCCGGCTCGGGGCGGCTTTCTGCCGCCCGTTCCACTTCGCGGCGCATGTGAGCCGGCGGCGAGTTGGGGTGGAGCACGAGATCACGACAGGAACTGGAGCAATTGCGGTCGCCGAGCGGCAGGATATCGTCTATCGGGAAGCCCAGAAGGCAAGTGCGCCGCACCCTCGGCCAAGGCCGCGACCGGAAGGTCTGGCTTCCGAGCAGCGCCACGTTTTAGAAGCGACGACGCCGCCGCTATTTTGTTATTCGGTGCCGACGTTCAACGGCCATCGCATCCATACGGCTGCGGTTATGCTCGTGACGTGAGGGCTGTCCGGCCTCGTGGTGCACGGATAGAGACGTCCAGCCCAGCAAAATACTTCATGGCATCCTTCGTGATGATTTGTGGCGATTTACATCGATCACGTTTTCACGACAGGAGCAGCCGCCCTCATTTCAGCTCGGGGGCTGATCCCAATCACCCCACTGTTGAAGAAAAGTCGCGCGTTTGGCTTTGGCTCGTCGCGGTTGTGACAGTAACGTGATCGCAATCGAACCGTCGCCGGCCAATTCGGCATGGTGTAGTCCGTGACTTCGTTCATCCGTCGTTCGCCATAACCTGTCTGATAGCCTAGCGACCAATCGATTGACAAGATCCGCCTGTGTTGAGCAGTACTGGGTTCGCCTGGCAGGATCAGCTTTACGGATCGACCAAGGTTGGTTCCGTGCCGCACGCTACCGTCTGGCTGTCGGCCTCGCCGTCCGGTTACGACTGGACGGGTTCCACGAGGCGCTACCCAGCAGGTCGGCGAGCCCGGATCGAAAAGGCGGTTCTTTCGATCCAGTGTCGGTTGCCCGAGTGCACCCCGCGTTGATTCGGTGAATCGAGGGAGGATCGTAATCCTCGGCCCATCCGTGGCGTCGGCGTGGTTGGGGTGGTGGGTCGGCCAGCGCGTCGAGTATTTGGTAGAAGCGGTGGATTCCGCCGCAATCCTCCGCCGGAGCACTTCTCGCGTCGCAGACGTTCGATTGTGTCGATGATCGGCCCAGGCGTCGGCCGTCGCAGCCGATGAGGGCAAGACGAGCGATCCTGCAATCCCGGCCAACTTCGCGGCGATATCGGTCGACCCATTTGCGAACCGTCCGCGGCCAGACGCCTGCGGCTTCGGCGACGGCCTCCGGCGTATGCCCGCTCTCGACCTGCCTTACAATTCGCTCTCGACCGAGTGGCGTCAGCCGGGCATTCTTATGGATGTTCATCGGTCCTCCGAGAATCCCTGAAGCTTCGACAACCACAGCTTTCCCTGTCCGGACCTGATGGACAACCTATGGAAAGCTCATGGCTACACCTGCGCTCCCGACTCCTGCTCACGCAGAACCGCCGGTCGGTTGGTTACAAAATCGCTTTCTCTTCATCAGTCCCGTTTTTCGAATTAGGGCCGGACTTCAGTCTCAACGAAGGAAAAATTCGGAGGCGTCTCCATTTTTGCAGGAGAAGGGCTTTGAAGTTTGTAATTGCGCTGTCGATCGCCGCTGTTGGGCCGGTAGTTTGATGTAATCGAACGCTCGACCTGGAGTCAAAGATGGAAGGCACCGCAAGCGCTGCACTGGAGGGCCTCAGACGGCCCGACCTTCTGCAAAAACGCTCTCATGTTAATGGCACTTGGCTCTCGAAGCCGGAAACGCTCGCAGTGGTGGATCCTGCTACCGGAGAAGAGTTGGCTCAGGTAGCAGCCTGCGAAATGGCAGATGTGGACGATGCGGTCTTTTTCGCGAGAACGGCATTCCTGAGATGGCGCGACAAACTTCCTTCAGAACGGGGCGCATACCTGCGGATGTGGGCGACCGGGATGCGCGAAAACGCGGAAGACCTGGCCGTGATCATGACCGCGGAGCAAGGCAAACCGATCGCCGAGGCTCGCGGCGAAATTTCCTATGCTTTCCTATGCCGCCAGCTTTCTTGACTGGTTTGCAGCGGAGGGCGAGCGGGCCTACGGCGAAACCATCCCCAGCCATCTGCCCGGAAGTCGATTAACCGTACAGATGCAGCCCATCGGAGTGACGGTCGCTATCACGCCATGGAACTTTCCATCGGCGATGATTACCAGAAAGGCTGGGGCCGCGCTGGCGGCTGGCTGCACCATGATCGTGAAGCCAGCCCCAGAAACGCCTCTTTCGGCGCTTGCGCTTGCCCGTCTTGCCGAGGAAGCGGGCATCCCCGCAGGCGTCTTTCAGGTGATCACAGGCGAAGCTCCGCCACTTGCCAAGCGGCTGTTGGAGCATAACGACGTGCGGGCATTCTCTTTTACGGGCTCGACCGAGGTCGGCCGGATCCTGCTCGAGCAGTCTGCAAGGACTGTGAAGAAAGCTTCACTCGAACTTGGCGGCAATGCTCCCTTCATCCTTTTCAATGACGCGCCAATGGAAGCCGCGGTCGCGGGCTGCATGGCAGCCAAGTTCGCTACATCCGGCCAGGACTGTCTGGCAGCGAACAGGATTTACGTTCAGCTGCGAGTCTATGATCGTTTTGTAGAAGATTTCGCCCAGGCCACGAGAAAACTGAAAGTCGGGCACGGGTTGGAGCTTGGGATCGACATTGGTCCGATGACCAGGTCGTCCGTCGCCGAAAAATGCAGGCAGCAGATCTCCGAGGCCCTTTCGGCCGGGGCTCGAATGGTAGCCGGGGCCAAGGATAACCCTCTTGGTGGGAACTTCGTGATGCCGACCGTGCTCGCCGATGTGACCGACGACATGCGGGTCGCCAAAGAGGAGACCTTCGGGCCTGTGGCTGCGATCCTGCCTTTTGACAACGAAGAGGAGGTGCTTGCACGCGCCAACAATTCGGAGATGGGGCTTGCCGCGTATATTTACACTCGAGACCTTAACCGCGCGATGCGGCTCACCGACCGGCTCGAATACGGCATGGTTGCGGTCAACACCTCAAAATTCACTGGGGCGCCCATCCCGTTCGGCGGGTGGAAGCAGTCCGGCCTTGGCCGGGAAGGCTCCAGGCACGGTCTCGCCGAGTATCTGGAACCAAAATACACGTGCGTTGGAAATCTTGCGGCTTGAGAGGATGTGCCCAATGACGATCAATATCAGGGAAATTGGCGAAAAGGACAGAAGCAGCGTCCTGCATCCATTCACCCAGCTCAAGGATTTCGCTACCGGCAAGCTTGGTGAGCCGACGATCGTAGAGACTGGCAAGGGCATCCGCATCAAGGATGCGCATGGCATCGAGCTCATCGACGGATTCGCTGGCCTCTATTGCGTTAACGTCGGCTATGGCCGCACCGATATCGCTGAGGCGATTTCTCGCCAAGCTTACCGTCTCGCCTATTATCATTCCTACGCCGCACACACGACCGACGAACTCGCAATTTTGTCTGACCGCCTAGTGAAGATGGCGCCCGGCAAGATGAGCAAGTCTTCTACGGCATGTCTGGCTCCGACGCGAACGAGACGCAGGCCAAGCTCGTCTGGTACTACAACAATCTTCGCGGCAAGCCGAACAAGAAAAAGATCATATCGCGCGAGCGCGGCTATCATGGCTGCAGTGTCATGTCCGGCTCGATGACAGGAATGAGCTTCTATCATGACCACATGGACCTTCCGCTGCCGCAAGTTCTCCATACCGGCGTACCCCACTTCTACTGGGGAGCTGAGCCAGGTGAGCCAGAGCAGGAATTTTCAATGCGTCGCGCGGCCGAGCTGGATTATCTCATCCAGCGGGAAGGGCCGGATAGCGTGGGTGCATTCATCGGAGAACCAGTCCTGAGGACTGGTGGTATCACACCTCCTCCCGCTGGCTACTGGGAGGCGATTCAGTCAGTCCTCGAAAAACACGACGTCCTGTTGATCGCGGATGAAGTGATTACAGGCTTTGGCCGTACCGGTTCGATGTTCCGCTGTCAGCACTATGGGATTCAGCCTGATCTCATCACCGTCGCCAAAGGCCTCACGTCGGCGTATTTCCCGCTGTCCGGTGCCATCGTGGGCGAGAAGGTCTATGAAGTGCTTGAAGCAGGGGCCGACCGCGTCGGAGCATTCTCGCATGGTTACACCTATTCCGGTCACCCGATCGGAGCCGCTGCTGCGAACGCGGTTCTCGATATAGTTGAACGAGAAAACCTTCCAGGCAATGCGCGCGAAGTCGGAGGCTATTTTCAAAGGCAACTCAAGATGACCTTTGCGCAGCTTCCCATCGTCGGTGAAGTGCGTGGGGTCGGGCTTATGGGAGCGATTGAGTTTGTCGCCGACCGGGAAAGGAAAGTTGGGTTCGACCCAAGTCTCAAGGTCGGCGCGCGCATCTCCAAGGCTGCTCGCGATCGGGGTCTTATCGCACGAGCCATGCCGCATGGGGATATTCTGGGCTTTGCACCTCCGCTAGTTACGTCCAAGGAGGAAGTCGATGAGATCGTTTCCATTTCCGAAGCTGCGGTGAGCGCGGTCATGGACGAGCTGGTCCGGGAAGGGCACAACATCTAAAAACAAATGGATGGCGAAAATCCCTCAGGCTGTGAGTACCAGGAAGCAGGCCAGTTTGATTGATCCTGCGCGCTCAACGGCACTTAGCCGAGTGCTTTACAAAGCCGTGGCGCCCAGTGAATTGAAAGAGGATATCTCAATTGCGTGCACCACCAGAACTTCATGCGGGCGAAGCGCGCGTGGCGATGACCCGGGAGAGCGCGGTTCTGCTGCAAGCCTCTCCCACGAGCTTTGTGCAGAGCGTTGACCAGAATTTCCGACATGCGATGAAGTTTCTCGATCTGCCCGAGGGGCTGGCCGAGCGAATCATCCAGTGCAACTCGACCTACACGGTGCGGTTCGGTGTGAGACTGCGCAGCCGCATGTACAGCTTCATCGGCTGGCGCTCGGTGCACAGCGAACATTGCGAGCCAGTCAAAGGCGGTATCCGGTTCGCGCTTGATGCCGATGCCGAGGAAGTGGAGGCGCTCGCGGCGCTGATGACGCTCAAATGCGCGCTAGTCGATGTGCCATTCGGAGGCTCGAAGGGCGCGCTCAAGATCGACCCGCGCGAATGGGCTCCGCAAGAGCTCGAACGCATCACCCGGCGCTTCACACAGGAACTCACAAAGCGCGGTCTGATCGGTCCCGGCCTCAATGTGCCGGCTCCGGACGTGGGCACGAGCGAGCGGGAAATGGCCTGGATGGCAGACGAGTTCCGCAGGGCCAATCCTGTGGATGTGATCAACGCGCGCGCCTGCGTGACGGGGAAGCCGCTCTCCAAGGGTGGGATTGCGGGACGGACCGAAGCGACGGGGAGGGGCGTGCAATTCGCCATTCAGAGCTATCTCCGCGATCCGCGTACCGGGGGAATAGTTGGACGGCGGGACCTCAAGGGAGCGTCCGTCATTGTCCAGGGATTTGGCAATGTCGGCTACCACGCTGCCAAATTCCTCTCCGAGGAAGATGGCGCGCGCGTCACGGTCGTTGCCGAACGCGACGGATATGTCGCTAACCCCGAAGGTCTTCCCGTCGAGGCGCTGAAGCAGCATCAGTTGCGTACAGGCAGCATTCTCGGCTTTGCCGGCGCCAAATCTTTCGCGGGCGACATGACGGGCCTGGAAGAGCCCTGCGACATCCTCATCCCCGCCGCGATGGAGAATGCCATTCACATCGACAACGCCGAGCGCATCAAAGCGCATCTCATTGTCGAAGCCGCTAATGGCCCGATCACCTTCGAGGCCGATCAGGTGCTGCGCTCCCGAGGCGTGACGATCCTCCCCGATCTTTATGTCAACGCGGGCGGGGTTGTGGTGAGCTATTTTGAATGGGTGAAGAACCTGACCCACATTCCATTCGGCTTAATGGAAAGACGGCGGCGAGAGCGACGTAACCAGACGATCGCCACAGCGCTCGAGCGCATGACAGGCAATACGTTTCCCGCCGATATGCGTGATGAATTTCTTGAAGGAGGCGCCGAGATTGATCTGGTTCGGTCCGGCCTCGAGGACGTCATGCGGAGCACTTGGGCACGTATCGCCGAGCTCCTTGAGGAGCAGCCGGAACTCGGCGACTACAGGACAGCCGCCTATGTCGCGTCCATTCGACAGATCGCCGGCGCTTATGAGGCCTTAGGGATCTGAGCGTCATCGAGCACAACCGAGTGTCGTCAGAAATCAAAAGACATCATTGTTGCCACGCGGAGCGGTCTCTTCCCATTTTAGCATGCTGGGGGGTTTCCATTGCCGCGCAGACCTGCTGGGGCTGCAGTCATTCCGCGTCCTTAGAACGACGCTCCCGCGCGTGTTGACTAATCCCGTGGAGTACGTTGCGAGGAATCTCTGACCTTACTAGAAACTCGCCGGAAATATGCGTGGACGGGGCAAAACGCGGATTTTCTGCGCAGATGGGCATTATTAGCGGTAAGTGGCCATTTTACGCTGCTACATTTACGAAGCGGGCACTGAGCGTCCGGCATCAAGGATAGCGGAAAATCGCGGGGGGCTGAGGATATAATGTCGATGTGGGGCTACTTTCCGTTTGATCGCCTTAGGCCAGTTTGATGGCTAACGCTGTAGCGGCGGGCAGCACGAGCCGGCGCCTTGGGAGCATCCTTGTCAGGGCGGTCGTCACGCTTCTGATGGTGGCGATCCTCAACTTTATCCTGTTCAGAGTCATTCCGGGCGATCCTTCCGCGCTTCTGCTTAGTGGGGCACGCATCAGCGTGACCCCTGAGCAAATCGAGGCGCAGCGCCAAAGCTGGGGCCTCGATCGGCCGCTGTTCCCTGATCAGGTGGTCGACTACTTGTCGGCAACTCTCCGTGGCGATTTCGGCTACAGCTTTAAGTTCAGGGGCCAGCGCGTCGCTGACCTGATCCTGGAGCGGTTGCCGGCCACCATTGCCCTGGTCGGCCTAGCCCAATTCATCGCTATCCTATCCGGGGTTATGCTTGGTCTATATGCGGGTTGGCGCAGGGGAGGAGCCGTGGACCATATCGCCACTGGCGCCTCTCTGGCGCTCTACTCGACGCCATCTTTCTGGCTTGGGATGCTCTTGGTGGTGATCTTCAGTACGTCATTGGGCTGGCTTCCGGGCTACGGTGCATACTCTCCCGGCGCGATCACCGGCTCCCTTGGTTCATTGCTCGATTACCTGCGGCATCTGGCGCTTCCGGTCACCGCGGTGGCCCTTGGACTGATCGGTCAATACGTCGTGGTCGCTCGTGCCGCAATGAGCGACGTAGTCACCGAGGACTATATGGTGACGGCACGGGCCAAAGGGCTGACCAATGGTCAGATGCTGATGCGGCATGCATTTCGCAACGCAATGCTGCCGGTCGTAACTTTAATCACCCTCAATCTCGGCTACGTAGTTGCCGGTGCCATCACTGTCGAAGCTGTCTTCGCCTGGCCGGGGATCGGCGGACTGACGGTCGAGGCGCTCAATGCACGGGACTACCCGGTCCTTCAGGGCATATTCCTATTGCTTGGTGCGTCGATCGTCATCGCGAACCTCGTAGCCGATCTTGCTTACGGCCTTCTCGATCCAAGAG
>NZ_RZTB01000156.1:0-10236 GCF_003997735.1 Mesorhizobium sp. M7A.F.Ca.MR.148.00.0.0
CTCCGTGTGGCAGTCGTCACGACGCTGGCCTGTTCGCTGCTGCTTCAGGCCGGCTACTTCGGCCGCGTGCTCTTTCTGAGCTGGTCATGCGGCTTGGCGCAAAGCAAGCTTCTTGTGCTCGCGCAGGTCATCCATGTTGATGTAGCGGTTGGCCTCCATCCAGTTTTCGTTGGTTTCGACGGCCAGCGCCCTGACCAGGCGCAGGCAGCTTTCGGCGTTCGGGAAGATGCGCACGACATAGGTGCGCCGGCGGATTTCCTCGTTGAGGCGTTCCAGCATGTTGGTGGACTTCAGGTGCTTGTGGTGCTGGCGCGGCAGGCAAAAGAAGGTCAGCGTGCATTCGATGGTCTCCTCTCCCCAGCTCGTCAGTCGCGGATAGCGGCCCGACCATTTGGCAAGCCATGCGGCGAGATCGGCCTTGGCCTCGGCGAGATCGCGCGGTCGTAGAGCCAGCGCAACTCCTGCAGGCAATCATCGCCACGATTTCTCGGCAGGTGATCGAGCGCGTTCCTGAGGCACGTAGCAGCGCTGCCAGGCGGGCTTCGGGGATCACCCCGCCGATCGCCGCCACCAGGCTGGCATGATCGTCGGACACGACCAGTTCGACGCCCCTGAGCCCGCGCGCCTTCAGCGCGACGAGGAAATCCCTCCAGGCCGAGCGGCTTTCGCGATTAGCCATCTCGACGGCCAAGATCTGGCGCCGGCCGTCCCAATCGATGCCGACAGCGATCAGCACCGCCTGGCTCATGACGACGCCGCCCGACGCGATCGCGCCAGATGCCCGATACGCTCGTCACAACCGGTGGCGTGCAGTCCAACCATACGCGCATGGTCGCTGCGGTCGCCGCCAAGACCGGCATGAGATGCCTCCTGGTCCAGGAGAGCTGGGTCCCACATGGACATCCGCGCCTGGTTCAGCCCTAGCGGTGAAGGCATGGCAGCAAGCTCAGCGCCGCTAAACAACAAATCGCCAAGGCATGCGAACATTGCATGCTCTCTCGCTCGAACACGCCGCGGCGGGGGCGCTCGTCTCCACGTAGAAGGACCAGATTTGCCATCGAGCCTTCTCCTGTTCACGGCAAATTTCACCCTAAATGCACCGCCGCCTCGGAGATTGGCCCCAGCAGATGTCCGTAGGCAATCATTCTCTGACGTTGCCGAGCGGCGGAACTGGGCGCCATATTCCTTTACCATCAGACGGACCCGGTTCTCGACGTCGCGGCTGATAGCGACAAGGCAGGTGCCAGCGGGAGGATGGCGTTCCAGCGGCCCGCCCCAGTTCGAAATACGACTAACCGTCACGGAAGACTTAACTTGGCAGTTCGGCCACCGTCTACGACAAAAATCTGGCCGGTGACGAATGCAGCTTCGTCGGAGGCAATCCATGCGACCATGGCGGCAACTTCCTCAACGCGGCCTGTTCGGCCCAACGGATGAATGGTACCAAGCCGTTCCAGTGCCTTCTCGGGCAAAGCGGCGACGAAATCGACATTGAGATCCGTATCGATCCAACCAGGCGCTACGCCATTGCAGCGCACCCCGTCTTGCCCGCCGTCCACCGCTACGGCGCGTGTAAGGCCATGCAGCCCAGCCTTCGAGGCACAATATGCCGCGTGCCCTGGGTTAGAGGCCAATCCCTCTATCGAGCCAACATTGACGATTGAGCCACGGCTTCTGCGAAGATGAGGCATGGCGCGACGGATCAGCAGGAAAGGAGCATCAAGATTCAGCGCCATTGTGCGTCGCCACTCGTCAAGCCCGGTATCATCTACCCTTGCTTCAACCATGCACCCAGCGTTGTTGACCAGGATATCGAGGCGGCCAGCCTGTCGAACGACATGGTCAATTACCATGTTCGGAACGCCGGGGTCGCAAAGGTCCGCGACTATCCCTTCTCTATGACCGGTCGCCTCGAGCTGAACCGCAAATACTCTGGCCCCGTCGCTGGCAAGTCTGTCGGCGATTGCCGCCCCAATGCCGCGGCTAGCCCCGGTCACTAAGGCGACCTTCCCCATAAAACGCTTCATTCGGCTGCCCTTTCGCCATTCACCGTTACAAGCATGCCGACGCGAGACGCACGCGCAGGCCGGTTTAATCCGGACACCTTCTCCCGCGTGGTCAAGGCCTACTCCACCCCGTCGGCGATGCGACCATTAAGCGGCCGCAAGATGAATAGGCGTCTCTGACTCCGAAGGCCCAACCTGATGGCCGTGCGCGACGCACGAGCCCGGTCCGGCGCCGCGATTCGTTGCTCTTAGTCGATTTGAACTGAAATGCGAGCATCTGCGCTGACGCTTCTTTCTTCGTTAGGTGCCCGGGCTTTGTCCCATACCACCATGATTTCATGGGTTTCAAAGGCATCCTCAGAACATGTTTAGTAACACCCTGTATATTGATGCCAATTCAGCTGCGATGGACCCATATGCCTGAACGAATTGGCCCGTAAGCCCTTCTTGCTATCAAACCCTTTTATGCTTTCTCCTCGGCCCGCCCTGCGATCGTGCCTTCAGGACATTGCTTTGCGGAGCCGCACAGAGGGCGCCGTAATAAACCTCCTCACCCTTGTAGTTGGCTAAGGCCTGCAGCAAGTTCGGTAGAAGGTGTTGTTTCAGCTCGTCCAGCATAGGGTCCGCACTGTCCAGCGATTTCAGTGCGAACTCGATTAGCTCAATCGCACGATCTTGGTTGCCGCTCTCGTGATAGTATCGAGCCACCGCCGGATAAGTCCGGAACTTGTGGCCGTCGCCTTGGAGTGGATTGCGTGCCAGGATATGCTCGGCCAACTCTTTGCCGAGCGCGAAGCGCTCATGAGACGGAAAGTGCGAGTGGTCGTGCGCCGGACCGAAAAGTTGGTCTAATGTTGCCAGCAGCCAATGCTCGGAGTTCCTTTCGATCGCGTCGCGAGCCAATTGGCGTATGACAGGCAACCCGGCCGGCATGTCTTGCATTCTGTGAAGCAATACATGCGCCTGAGCCAAGCGGAAGTTGATGTCGTCGGGCATCAAGGCGCTGCCCTCTTCGACTGCTGAGAGTGCCGTCTCCCAGTCCTCTTTTCTCACTGCGGCCCAAAATCTCCTATTAATTGACTTGGTCAACGCTTGTTCGCGCTCGGCGATCCGCTTCGAGTCGACTTTCGATGCGTCGCTGGTGCGCCAGCGGCCGTTGAGCACTCTCGCCAAGACCTCGTTAAGTCGAGTAGCGTGACCGATATAGGCGATACGACCGTCTGCATCGATTACAAACAAGATCGGAAATTCGCCAGAAAAGCTTGCTTCCATCCAACGCTTTTTCATTTGGCCCGTATGGTCGAACGCGATCGGAAAATTCAGGTTCGAGCACTTTTCGGTCAACCACGCGTCCAGCTTGACCCGCGCCTCAACCGTCGATAGCGCGCCTTCATGAGCCGCGACCACGATGACCTCGAGCCCACTGTGCTTGAACCTTTCCTGCATCTGCATCAGATGGTGCATCGCCGCCGCACATGGTTCACTCCCAGTTGCCCAAAATTCGACGACGTATACTTTGCCGGGCTGGAAATGTGCGATGGGCTCGCCGCGCACCCAAGTCTCCACATTGATCGAAGGAGCCGGCGACCCCATCTGCAAAACCATATTGCTCTCCAACGCCATCCCAAAGCTGCGCGGCTTTATGGCAAGCTGTTCCCTGAGAGACGGTGCACCGAGTCGACTGAAAGGAGGCCTCTATCGTCAGGCGGGCTTCGATGCAGTCAGCCGTCAATCAGTTTTGCCGCATTTCAACCAGCAAAGGCCGTGCCAGCGCGCTGAACGCCCGCTGACGGCATTAATTTACCTTTGAAAACATCCATGTGTAATGATGCGGACATTTTTGTCAGGTGTTTGTTTCGAATCCGCCATTTTGTCAGTTGCTGTCGGTCTGGGCGTTTAGAGTCCTCGCGCCAGACTGCGATGGGGCAGCAGCACCTGAATACAGACCTGCCACTGAGAATTTCCTCCATCTGAGACTAGAGTCAGGGTCCTTGATTACGGACTGATGAAGACAAAGCGATTTACGGAAGAGCAGATCATCGCGGTTATGCGCGAGCATGAAGAGGGTGCGAAGGCTGGCGATCTTGCCCGCAAGCACGGGATCTCCGAGGCGACGCTGTATAGCTGGAAGGCCAAGTATGGCGGGATGGACGTCTCCGACGCCAAGCGCCTGAGGCCTTGGAAGACGAGAACGCCAAGCTAAAGAAGCTGCTCGCCGACGCTCGAAGCCTCGGCAGTGCGCGAGCTTCTGTCGAAAAAAGTTAGGACCCGCCGCCAAGCGCGAATCCGTAGCGCATCTGCAGGCCGTCATGGGCCTATCGGAGCGTCGGGCCTGTCCTTCGTCGGCGCCGATCGCAAGATGATTGATACCAGTCTGGCCGACCGCCAGAGACACAGCTGCGTGGTCGGCTGCGCGACCTCACGCACGAGCGTCGACGCTTCGGTTACCTGCCCGTCGTCCACGGTGGCGGCAATCTGTTCTTCCAACTCGCAAACGCCCGCTACGAGAAGGGCGCAATGATTGTTACCTCAAATCGCGGCTTCGCCGAATGGGGCGAGGTCTTCGGCGACCCTCGTCGCAACCGCACTTCTCGATCGCCTGCTTCACCATGCGGTCGTCGTCCAGATCGAAGGATCGAGTTATCGGCTCCGCCAGCACGCCGAGCTCATGCCAGAACACTTGCGATCAAAAGCCTCCATCACATTGCCGACATTAAATTCACCATCGCGACCGCGCGGCCGGCCACCGAAAAATGGACACCCCCACCGGGACAGCCTGAGCGGCGAAACTGGGGAATTTTACTTCGGCACTTTTGGGGACGAGTGGCATTGACAGGTGACGCGCAGGGGATTGCACAGATTGTGCGCACACGTTGGTTCAAGGCAGTTCATCTGAAGTCCGCTACTGGCCAGAGGCCGCGCACGCTCACCGCGGCGCGCAACACTGTCAGGGCGGCACTGCCAACGAGCAGGTCATCCGACGCATGTTGCGTTCCCTGGGGCTAAGCAACCCTATCTCTCTCTTGGAAGGTGCCTTGGGTTTTCTTGAGGTACGGTGCGTAAAAACCCGATACGAGCAGAGGATGATCGCGAGGCAATGTGGAGAAGCCTCCGGCTGAGCCTCGGCAATTTCTAGACGAACAAAGACATACCGATACCCCAATGCACTCGAATTCCGATGTAGCGTAGTTCCACGTCACTTCGGCGCCAGAAGAGATATGCTGAATGGCGACGAAGTCGTAGGCCCCGAAGCGATTGGGCACAATCGCTAAGTTTGGATCACAACAATGATTCACAATGACAGCCGGCTTATGAAAGAGAGCATGGACATTCCAGTCCAGTTGAAAGGAGTTTGTCGTTCGAACCGTTTCCATACGGTCAATTAGCCCGATGACGACAATTTCCCCCGGCAGGAAGTCGCGAGCAGCGAATACCCCGCGCCCCCTTTCTCCTCCCGTGCTGAGGATTTTTACGTTGCGGGCATTGAGCTGCTTTGCGCACGCGACGTCATCCGTCAAAATAGACAGATCTTGGTTTATGTGAGTATCAGACATACTGTTTCTTTCGCCTGCTCGATTGAGGGATGAGTACTTTTCGCCAGAGGTCGCTTGGAATTTCGCTGTTTTCGGAACGTCCTCCTAAAATCCCGATGGTTCCAAGTAATTTACGAAGTTGGGGGCTTGTCCATGTTTTGCGCCTTAGGTCCCAGTCAGCGGCGCCTACTGTCTCTCCCAGGAAACACTCAAAAATCGTGCCGATTCACCCGCCCGGCAGCCGAGGATTTTGATTTCTCTCGGCTATTTGACTGAGGCTAACGAAGAGATTGCCTATCACGCGTGTGTAGCGAATCCGACAGACCAGCAGGCGAAGTGGTGACAACGCGTCTGCAAGCGAGCAGTTTATCCTGCTGCGGATGGTGCGCGTGACACGCCAGCCGGGGGTCCAGGTCTCGAAAGCGTTAGCATACCGCAGGAAGTGGCTGCAAAACCCCTGTTGCCGCCAGATGCCGCGCACATTGAGTTTCAAAGGCGCGGTCAAGGGACTAATGCGTGACAATACTGTCCCACCTATGGCGTTTTCTGAGTTCGACTGGGCCGCTTCGACCCCGCAGTGTATTGTCACGCGAGTAGGCGGCGGCCCGCTCTCTCATGCTTTGGCCAAATGAGCATAACTTGCTGCGAAACGCCCGAGTTTGTGTTCGCCGCAAGTCACCGGCCGGTAGCGCAGAGGGTTGCTGTCAGTGACACATGAGGCCAATGGCTCAATGATCGCATCGAAATCAGCATCGATAAAGAAGGGGATTGAGTATCGCTCACGCCCTGAGCTATTCACTACGCGATGTAGGTTGGCCAGATAGACACCGTTGGTGAGCCGCTGAAGCAGGTCCCCGACGTTGATTATGAAAGTACCGTGGATCGGCGTGCCTTGTACCCAATCGCCGTCTCGGTTCATGACCTGAAGACCGCCGACGTCGTCCTGTGCAAGGATGGTCAAATTGCCGTAGTCGGTGTGGGCGCCGATTCCGATCATGTCTTCGCTGATATAACCACTCTGCGGCGGGTAGTGAAGCAGCCGCTGAATGCTGATCGGGTTCCGCATGAGGTCCTCGAAATAGCTTTCCGCCAGGTCCAGACTGAGCGCAATTCCCTGCAAAAGTTTTTTCGATAGGCCCACCATCTCTTGATGGTATCTGTATGTCAGCTCCCGAAACTCGGGCCAACCTGAGGGCCACTGGTTAGGACCAAAAAAGGGACCTTCTAAGGTCGAACGTTCAGGTCCGAAGTCGAAGCACTCCTTGAGGTCTTTGGTCTTGCCCGGATCGGTGTTCTCGCCGAACAGCTCAATGTAACCGCGAAAGGCCGAATCGGAATTGCCAATATGCAGTGACGACTTCTGCGACAATGGCAAATTAAAAAACCTGCGGCTCACATCAAACACCGATTGTATGAAATCCTGCGGGACTCCGTGGTTCTTCACATACATGAATCCAGTATTGGAAAGCGCCCACCGTATCTCCCTGGCCACCACCTGTTTGTTCGTACCGTTGAGGAGCGGTCCGATGTCGACCACCGGTATTTTGTCAAAGCTTTCGCGTTTTGCGCGCAGCTTATCGTCTAGTCTGGCTACTAAACCTTTGGACATTAGTACACCTTTGTTTTGCCGATTGAAGCCGACGCATAGCTGCCGGCCATTTGGATTTATCGTGACGCGAAGTAGTACTGAAACGCGCCACCGTGCTGGAAATACCCCTACTCGTCTTTAGGTCATCCACAACAGGGTTTCGCTCCCGAGGCAGAGCATGATCACAACCCCTGTCGCTCTGCCGCGCTGACCTTCTCGGGCACTTGAAAGACCCAATAGTCCGCACGCTCCTCGGCCACGTATCTGCCGTTGCTTAGACACTGCGCCAGTAAAAGAACGCCCTCATCCTGCAGACGCCGCGCTTCGTCCTCGAAGAATGCGGCCTCGGCGTAGCTCTTGCGGATGCTTGTGATGATGAATCCTTTCGGGCGCGTGACGCGAGCCAGCTCGCGCAGCCCGTCTGGTCTAACGTGCCCAAGTGTAAAGACACCGCAGCAAACCGTGATATCATAGCCCGCGTCGGCGTACTCAGAGAGTACTCCGTTAAGGTCGACACAGTCTTGGACATGACGGTAGACTCGGGTTTGCCGCGCCTTTTCGGCCATCTCTTTGGAAAGATCGAACCCATCGATCAGCCCGAAGCCGAGGCGTTCCAGTTGCACGCCGACAAGGCCTGTTCCGCAGCCAGCATCCAGGATTGTGATGGCAGTTCGCTCGCTGCTCAAATAGGCTGCCTGCACGGTGCCCGCTAGTTCCGCCACGATCATCGGGCCGTAGTACCCCTCGGAGCCAACATCCACATCGTAGGCCCCAGCCCATCCCCGATAGAATTGGGTTAGGCGATCGGCGTCGCCCTCGAGTACGAGGGCGTCCCTGATGCGCTGTCGTGCGACTTGTTCCAGTGTCGTCTGCTGATCGACGGTATTCATGGCAACTCCTCTGATAGGCATAATCGGAAGCGGCTATTCGGCTCCTGATGCCAACTCTCAAATGTGAGAATCAAAGCTCGTGCCAATTGGCCAAAAGCCCGAAGAAAAGCAATTTTGATGAATTCTGCTATCAGGCTGAGGCACAACAACACAACATTGCTCCAACGAAGCCTGTCCGCAAACAACAAAGCCGACAAAGTGTCGGGTTGTGAACTTGCGACCCAGCGTACAGCACTGCCCGCGAACTCATGAAAATCCCGCGCGCCTCCTACGTTGTCAGCTCTATCAATTCCAGTGGCCTGCTATGTGGTGGGTCCGGAATGAGCTGGTACGGGTTGATCAGCCCGGTGCTCGATTGCCATTGGCAATGCAGATGCGGTCGAAGATTTGCGGCCGAAGGAGGCGTCCGCTGGGACTATCGCCGTTTTGGGGCAGGTCAGGATTGCCCTGGCGCTGGAGTCAGTGATGAGGCGCTAAGCTGGGCTTTGGATGGTGTCCTCTCGGACAGCCCAGGACGTCATCCAGCGGCAGACGACGATGGCTTCTTCGGTCGACGTCAGGCACGGTGCTCTTCGACGCCTCGGCTCCCATCGGAGCATCGGCCCGATCGCGTTGAGCGCGAAAGCCAGGCTGCCGAGGTGCTTGCCAATTGATGGCACGTGGGTTTTGCGGGGCTCGTAAGGGGGCGTCACCGAGTATGGGTCAGCCGCGACAGGTACTGGGGTTGGCGCCGAAGGCTTCGCGGAAGCACTTCGAAAAATGTGAGGCCGACACGAAACCACAGGCGACCGCGATCTCAATAATCGGCAACTCTGTTTGTGCAATGAGACGCTTCGCGCGGCTAAGTCTCAAATGCAGGTAAAAGCGCATGGGAGACAACGAAACCGATCGCTGGAAGAGCCGTTCAATCTGACGCTGTGAGCGGCCGACACATCTTGCGATGTCGCGTAAGGGCAGCGGGTCCTCAATATGCTCCTCCATAATGCGAATCACTTCGGCGACCGGCTTGCAGATGCCGGCTTCGCCGCCATTCATGGTCCATTGTCTATCAGAGGCAGGGCGCCAATACCCGGCAGTCGTATGTCGGCAGACGGTCAACGCAATGTCTCTGCCGAGGCGTTCGCTGATCAGCTCCATAACGAGGTCGAACGACGCAAATTCTCCTGCGCAAGTGAGGAGGTGACTATCACGAACGAATAGCCGGTCAGTGACCTGAAGCCGGCCAAATTTTTCAGAGAAAGCGGCTCTCTTGTCCCAATGGATTGTGCACGCGGTGCCGTCCAGCAACCCGCTGTCCGCCAACAGCCATGTCGCCGTACCCAACGCTGTGATTGGAACACCATGCCGCTTGCAAAGCCGAAGAATCTTGCTGAGAGCAGCAGACGTCTGCCTTTCGACCCGTTCGCCTGCACAGACAATGACCATGTTCGTACCTTTGCCAGCCGGAACGCATTCGCCGGTGCTAGCGAAGTCGCTGCCGACCGACAGGACGAACCCGCTGGCGCATTCAACCGGCTGGCCATCCAGGCTTGCAATCGTCCACTCGAAGAATGATCGACCGGACACAGAATTCGCGATGCGAAGGGGATCTACAAATGACGAAAGGCTGAGTAGCGAAAATCCGGGAAGTGCCAGGATAACCAGTCGGTATACGTCCTGCGTGTCGATCACCTGCCGGCTGGGGTTCCATCCCACGATCCGCGAATGATCTCCTGTTGAAAATGGCGCATTCATAAGGTCATACATCCTGGTTGATGGTGATCAACATCGAGCGGCCGCAAACGACACCGGCGCCTTCAGGGTTGGCACCGCAGCCATTCAACTACGGGTGTTATGCTTGCGCTTCATGAAGTCCTTGGCGGTCTCGACAGCCACCGCCGCGTCGCGGCAATAGGCATCGGCGCCGACGGCCTTGCCGAATTCCTCGTTCAGCGGCGCACCGCCGACCAGCACGACATAGTCGTCGCGAATGCCCTTTTCCTTCATCGTGTCGATGACGACCTTCATGTAGGGCATGGTGGTGGTCAGCAGCGCCGACATGCCGACAATATCAGGTTTATGCTCTTCAATCGCCGCCATATACTTCTCGACCGCATTGTTGATGCCGAGGTCGATGACGTCGAAGCCGGCGCCTTCCATCATCATGCCGACGAGGTTCTTGCCAATGTCGTGGATGTCGCCCTTGACGGTGCCGATCACCATCTTGCCCTGCTTTGGCG
>NZ_RZTB01000157.1:0-624 GCF_003997735.1 Mesorhizobium sp. M7A.F.Ca.MR.148.00.0.0
TTGGCCGTCCGCTCGAATTCTATTTCGGCATGCGCGGACGCGAGCGCGAGGCCCGCGTGGCCGAGCTTCTGGAAGAGGGCGAGATGGGCAAGGGTTTCGCCGATCGCTATCCTGCAGGGCTTTCCGGCGGACAGAAGCAAGGGGTCTGCATCGCCCGTGCGCTCGCCGCCAAGCGAAAACTCATCATTTGCGACGAGGTCACTTCCGCGCTCGACCCGCTGGTGGAAGATGGCATCCTCAAGCTGTTGCTGCGCCTGCAGAATATTGAGGACGTGGCCTACCTGTTCATCACCCATGATCTTGCGATCGTGAAGGCAATCGCCGATTCCATTGCGGTGATGTAACGCGGGAACGCCGTGCTGCTCTCCTCGGCTCCCGAGATGGAGGTTGGCTGGCTGGAAAACGCGATCAAGGGACGCCACATGGAGAGCGCGGGGAACTGAGCTCAACGGAGCTCCGGCAGTACCGATCACCTGGACTCTTTTCCGACCGCTGCTCCAGATATGAGCGGGTGCCGCCACCGTGCGTAGAAGGGCACCACGGCTCGGCCTGAGGCAAGCCGGCATTCATCGTTCGCCACGTTGAATAATATAGCAGCGCCCCCGCGTGGCCGGGGCGGAAGCT
>NZ_RZTB01000157.1:634-5214 GCF_003997735.1 Mesorhizobium sp. M7A.F.Ca.MR.148.00.0.0
GGCAAGGTGCCGGTGAAGTCGACCGCCTCGCGCTTTGACCACAGGATGCTTCTTGAGCCTGTCACGAAAGCGCTGGGAGGAAGGCCAGCGCAATGGGTTACAGCTGTTGACCGCACTCGAGCACCGCGGCTTTGAAGGCAGCAAGGCGACCGTCTACAGGTGGACAGCCGCCCGCGAGAAGCGGCCATCGACTGCTCCATCGAGTTCACGATTGGCGTCCGCCATCGCGCCGGAATTGTGCATGGGTCCGTGCGAAGAGGCAAACTCTTAACGAGCAGAACGAGCGGTTCCTCCACCATCTGCATGAACATGCTCCGGAACTTTGGATCGCGACGATAGGGGTCCCGATCAATGGATGCCACGAACAGCGACCTGGCTTTCCTTGCAGCAGGTCTCAGACGGCCTTCGACCGAGCTCGTGCTCCAGGTGATCGGCGACCGGACAGGGCGTGTGCCACGTTACTGCGGCTGCCGCGACAGATGTTCTAAGCTCCACCTACAGCTACTTTACGAAACGGCTGCTCCCTCCATCAATCACGATTGTGGTACCATTGAGATACCTTGCACGGTCGCTCACGATAAATCCAACTAGCTCCGCGAGCTCTTCGGCAGTTCCAATCCGCCCCGAGGGATTGGCATTGGCGACACGTTCAATGGCGGCTTCTCGATTGAGACCCTCGTCGAGTATTAAGGCCTCAATTCTCTTGTGAACTCTGCCTGTATCGAAATAGCCAGGCGCGACACATTCACGCGAACGCCACTGCCGGAAAGTGTGTCAGCAAGGTGCTTTGCTAGCACTGCTATTCCGGCACGCATGACATTCGATACGAGTAGGTGGCCTGTCACCTCATGCACGCCTGCGGAGGAAACAAAGACGATATCCCCGCCGGGACCAGACGCTTTCATCATCCTGGCTGCGGCTCGCGACAGCCGCACTGCACTTATAAGAAGCGTCTCGTAGGAATGATCCCAATCCTCGTCCACTACATTTTCGATGGTTCCGTACGGCATAAGATCAGAATTAACGGCGAGGCAGTCGATGTTGCCGAGGAGCTCCAGAGTACGTCCAAACAACATGTCGACATCGGAACGCCGCGCGAGGTCGGCGACGACGCCATGAGCGCCTGCGCGTCTCTCAATATTCCGCAACTCACCTACAGGCTTTGTCTAGGGTCGACTGATTGCGAGCACAAATTGCAACTTCAGCACCGTCTTTCACGGGTCGTTTGGCGATTCAAAACCTAGACCATTGCAAAGGCCGTACAGAACCTTTCGGCTATGATAATTCATTGCCAGGAACCTCTTCCTGATTGATGAAAGAGCTATGTGACGTAACCTTCGATCGTCATCCTTACAAGGGCCTAATAACTGAGCATTATATGTCTATATATATCAACTGACTTGGCAAGTTGGTCCAATTCAACAAATTCGTTATTAGTGTGAGCGCGATCAATACTTCCTGGCCCGAGGACGATGCATGGAATTCCGGCTAACGAGAGCTGACTGGCATCTGTTCCGTAAGGTACTCCAATGTACTTACCGGTCCCGGCAACCTCGGCACACGCCTGCGCTGCCACGGACGCTATCTTACTCGACTCGGCACTGTCCGGAGCCGGGTCTTCCAGCGCTGGTAGTAGGGATCGGACCTTGATGTTTTCGCGATCTCGCAAACCTTGCAGTATGTTCTCTACTTCTTGCAAAGCCTGCTCTGGTCGCTCTCCTGGAACAAGGCGTCGATCAACCCAGATGCGGCACGACGGAGGGACTGTCGTCAGTTCCAAGCCACCTTCGATTAGGCTTACCGTCAAAGTTGGAGGACTGACCAAAGGCTGGGTGCGCGAAGCGAGATCCTGACCGTGTTCGTTGAGCCCCAATACGACCTTTGCCATGCCGGTGATCGCATTGACTCCGAGGTGTGGCTTCGAGGTGTGAGCAGGGACGCCCTGAACCTCGATTTGCCAGCGGACCGAGCCTTTGTGGGCGACTACCAGCTCAAGCTCGGTTGGTTCACCCACCACTGCGGCGTCATACGACGTGCCGGAGAGAGCGATAGCGCGGGCGCCTATCTTGCGGTACTCTTCATCAATGCTGGCGGCAACGACAATTGTAGCATTGGGTTGACAGTTCCCTAGGGTACTGAGGGCGATCATCATCGCCGAAAGGGAAGCCTTGGTGTCGCAACTACCTCGGCCGTAGATCCGATTATCTTTCATTTCAGGAGAAAATGGGTCCGACGCCCAATTGTCGGTTGGCACTGTGTCCATATGGGCCACAAAAAGAACGCGCCGATTAGGGTCTTTGCCTGGAACCCACGTCAGGAAGTTCGAGCGGCCGTCGACAACGTGTTGGAGTTCATACGGCAGGTTCCGGTCCTTGCAAAACCTCTCAAGATATGCGGCAATCCGCTGTTCTCCGCTGCCCCTCGGCGAAAGCGATGGGTTCACGCTCTCAATTTTGACTAGGTCCTGGAGGAGCGCGACGGTATCTGCGCTAGGCGATGACATAAACTCTCCTGTTCTGCTCGTTATCTGGCGGCGCAAACTACTTCGACCAATTCTTTACTAGATGGACAACTAAGTCGACTTCCTCCTCTGTGTTGTAAAGATGGAGCGAAAATCGGAGCAATCCTCGTCGGGTGGATACAAGAACTTTATTCTCAGCAAGATAGCTGTGTAGTGCATGAATATAGGGGGCGGCTTCTCGCGCTCCGCTGAGCGTAGCCATATCGCCCACTGCTACAATACTTCCAGTGTGCTTGCTGGGCGCGCCGCCACAGACAGGCAGTCCGAGTTGCAACAGTCCTGAAGCCAATCGTTTTGCCAAAGACGTCACGTGATTGTCGATTGCTTCTGTTCCGATCTCCAGCAGTTGCCCCAATGATGCGTGGGCAGCGATCATGCCTGGGAAGTTGTAATGACCAATGTCAAAACGAGGCGCCCCGGCCCGCAGGTTGGCGGCGTTGAGAATGGGAGCCGATTCCGGGGCATTTCCGAGATCGACGCTGAAGCGAGCAAGGTAGGCTGGCTTGAGCCGATCGGCCCACTGCCGGCGGCAGTAGAGAAATCCCGATCCGTAAAGGCCCATCAGGCCCTTTACGGTCGAGACGGCCAAAGCATCCACGCCCAACCGATCAACATCCGTATGGAGTATTCCAACCGATTGAGTTCCATCCGCCAGAAGGAACGTGCCATGGCGCCTGCAGGCCTCCGCGATAGGTTCCGTGACCGTGCGAAAACCAGGAACCATCGTCGCGGTTGAAAGCGCCACAACGCGCGTGCTGGAATCAAGCGCATTGACAATCGCGTCCACTGGAATCGAACCGTCATCGGGCTCCACGAATTTTAGCTGAACATTATGCAGGGCTTTGACTTGAAGCCAGGGCAGGATGTTGTTTGCATGCTCCAGCTGAGGGCATAGGACCACGCTGTCTCCCGGGCGCCAGTCGATCGCGTTGGCGATTATGTTAATCCCCTCTGAGGCGTTCTTCGTGATAGAAATTTCATCTTTGTCTGCTCGGATAAATTGGGCAAACCTAGCACGTGTCTTTTCGATGTCCTTCAACTGGCTAAGTTCATCGTTTACCCCGTGCAATCTGTTATCCAGATGCTCCTCGAACGATGTTCTGGTGCTTCGGGAGATCAGCCCCTGATTTGCAACGTCCATGTAGATGGCGTTTTGTGTCGCCGGGAACTCTTCCCGGATGATGGCTAAGGGAAGGAAACTGCCGTTCATAGTCATGGGACTCGTCAATTACGGTTTACCTGCGTCCAATGCCGCGAATAGACGTCTAAGCGCGACCGCGACTAGCGGCAGCGGAGAACCAGCTGCCAGTGGGTTCACTATATCCGTTTATATGCGCGAAAGGCGCCCTGTTTGAGTCTATTTCTGCAGATTTTCTGCGAGCCAATCGGTTGCGTGCAGGATTCCCGTGGACCGCGATGGTGACGCAAGCGCTTCGGGGGCCGCGAAAAGGACCGAGGGATCGATCTAGGTCGGCTGGGTTGGGAGACTGGCTTCAACCTGAAAGACGCCGAAAACCGGCGCGAAATCCTCGACAAGCTGAATTGGTTTAACGAGGAAGCGAGGAATTCTGGCTCATCGTAGCCTCATCGTAGCCTCATCGGAGCGAAGATGAGACAGATGGGGTATTCGGCTTGAGCCCCATTGGGGTGAGTTCGCCCGGCTTTCCATGCCAGTTTCGACGGTTGCAACTAGTGGTTTACGCCTGACATAAGAGTCCGGGGTGGGGATTCCCTTTTGTGAGTGCGCATGCGAGTCTGGCATGCGCACAGGAATATTGCTCACCGTTTCTTCGATTGCCCGTCAGCGTCTGGGCGCGCTGATCAGAGATCGCAATGCGCAGAAGCACGTTTGGCGAGCCGAGATCATTCTGTTGAGCAGCGACGGCGTGGGCACCGTCGAGATCATGCGGCAAACTGGTAAGTCCAAGACCTGCGTGTGGCGCTGGCAGGAGCGCTTCGCCGCGGAAGGCTTGGAGGGACTGTTACGCGACAAGACGCGCCCCTCGCGCATTGCCCCACTCGGACCTGAAGTCGCCGAGCGCGTTGTGGCACTGACGGG
>NZ_RZTB01000157.1:5222-9468 GCF_003997735.1 Mesorhizobium sp. M7A.F.Ca.MR.148.00.0.0
GCGAGACGACGCACACTGGGCCGCCGGCATGATGGCGGCCGCGGCCGGCATCAGCGCCAGCGCGGTGCGCCGCATCTGGAAGGCGCACGGGCTGCAGCCCAACCGCTGGCGCCAGTTCAAGCTCTCCAACGGTCCGCAGTTCGTCGACAAATTGCGCAACGTCGTCGGCCTCTATGTTGATCCGCCGGCTCACGCCATTGTGCTGTCGGTCGACGAAAACCCCGCATATGAGAGCATGATCGACCGCCGTCTCAGGGCCTACCGTCTCCCCGTGCTGTCCAATAAATGAACAAGGGCGAACCTGTGGCAAAGACATGGGTGCGCGGAACTTCATCATTACATTTGCCATCGCCGCAACAGTGGCCTGTCCGGCCCATCCCGTTGATCAGAGCGTGAATCACCCACTTACCACCCTCAAAGCAGCTGATTTTATGCAGGACTGGGGAAAAAACGCCGATCTTCTGCGTATGCAGCGGAGAATCAGAGCAGATCGCTCATTCGACGCTGCTAGATTCATCCACACGGGTTTGACGCCGCTAGATGCGGGCTGCCAATTCGAAGGAATTCGCTTCTATGAACAAGGAGATCGCCGCTATGAACAAGAAATTCTCGCCTTCGAACGATGCGAGCATCGCAATTTTCGAGCGTCTCGAGTCTGAGGTGCGTGGCTACATCCGTTCATTTCCGATCCTCTTCGATCGCGCGGTTGGAACTACCCTCATTGGTGCAGACGGTCGTGAGTATCTCGATTTTTTCGCCGGGGCAGGCGCCCTTAATTACGGCCATAATAACCCCGCCTTCAAGAAGGCGTTGCTGGCTTACATCGAGCGCGACGGCATCGTGCATGGGCTTGACCTTGCCACGAGTGCCAAGAAGGCATTTATCGAAGCCTTTGAGCAATACATCCTGAAGCCGCGTGGTCTGAATTATAAGCTGCAGTTTACTGGTCCCACAGGTACAAACGCAGTCGAGGCAGCGCTGAAGCTGGCGCGCCTAGTAACCGGCAGAGCGAATATCGTCGCATTTACCAATGCGTTCCATGGCGTTAGCGCCGGATCGTTGGCTGCGACTGGAAACAAGAAGTACCGCAGTGCTGCAGGCTACCCCGTCTCGCATGTGGCATTTTTGCCCTATGATGGTTATCTCGGCGCTTCCGTTGACACACTCGATTACTTTGAAAAGCTACTGAACGATCCGAGCAGCGGTCTGGACAAACCTGCCGCGGTGATTCTGGAAGCAGTTCAAGGGGAAGGGGGCATCAATCCTGCAAGCTTTAAATGGCTGCATAGGCTGCGTGACCTCACCGCAAAGCATGGGATCCTGATGATTCTGGATGATATCCAGGCAGGTGTCGGCCGCACGGGACAATTCTTCAGTTTTGAAGCTGCTAAGATCGTGCCTGACATTGTCACTCTGTCAAAGTCGTTGTCGGCAATCGGAACGCCGATGTCGCTCGTTCTTCTGAAGCCTGAACTGGATATTTGGTCTCCTGGTGCGCACAGCGGCACGTTCAGAGGCAATAACCTTGCTTTCGTGACTGCTCGCGTGGCTCTTGAGACCTATTGGGCTGATACGAAATTTGAGGAGGAAATCGCTCGCAAGTCCGCGATCCTGGCGGAGGAACTCAAGTCAATCGCAGAAAACTTCCCCAGCCTTGGCCTGACCTTACGGGGCCGCGGATTGATGTACGGTCTTGTATCGCAAAAGCACCGTTCATTGGCGGTCCAAATCGCGGGGGAAGCTCTTCGTCGCGGCTTGGTGATCGAGACCTGTGGCGGGCGGAGCGAGGTGCTCAAGTTCCTTGTTGCTCTTACCATTACCGAGGCTGACCTGCGCCGTGGTTTGTCAATCGTTCGCGAGAGCATTGGCGCTGTGCAGGCCAGTATGGAGAAAAATCCAGTTCAAACGGCCGTCGACCTCGAGGTTGATGCATAGCAACTGCGTCCTGTTGGTGGACACAGCTGATTTTTTGGAAGGTCAAGCTAGCCTAGACGTCATGTTCCAGGGCTGAGATCGGTGGCCCGCCCTTTCGTTCGATTAAGAGACGAGGGTTGCTCGGATGGGCCGAGCCGATCCTCGCGCACGGAGGGCGAGCCATGGGAGAGTGTAGCGAAGCGTTTGTCGCGTTTGATGTAGCCAAGAAGAAGCACGCGGTGGCGATCGCGGAGGGCGGCCGCACCGGCGAGGTCCGGTTTGTCGGCGAGGTCGAAAATAGTCCTGCAGCGATAGAGCGGACGATCAAGAAGCTGGGACAGAAGTATGATCGACTGCACGTCTGCTTCGAGGCCGTGCCGACGGGTTACGGGTTGTGCCGGCAGGTTCGCGATCTTGGTCAGGACTGCATGGTGGTTGCGCCGGCCCTGATCCCGAAGGGGTCGGGCGAGCGGATCAAGACGAACCGACGGGACGCGGTCACGCTGGCGAGGCTGCATCGGGCGGGCGAGCTGACTGGGGTGTGGGTGCCGGACGTCCTCCATGAGGCTGTCCGCGATGCTCGGGAAACTGCAGGCGACGATCTGCGCCGTAAACGCCAGCAACTGCTCTCCTTCCTTCTGCGCATGGCCGGGTCTACGAGGGCGGCGGTCATTGAACATTGGCGCACCGTCGCTGGCTTGCCCGCCAGAGCTTCGCGCATATGGCGCAGCAGAGTAAGCGCTGTCCCGGCGGCACCTTTCGCGCGTGGATGTAAGGGACGATGTTCGAGGCCTTTGAGGGCTTCGACATATGACGATTTCAGAGTTTACGCTTAAGTCCAAGGACGAGGAGCCGGTCCGTCGGCTGGAAATCTTCACTGGTTCGGGTCGGCGGCGTGAGTGGCCGCCGGAGGAGAAGGCCCGGATAGTGGCGGAGAGCTACGAGGCGGACGAGACGGTTTGTGCTGTGGCACGCCGGTATGGACTTTCCCGGCAGCAATTGTTCACCTGGCGCCGGGCTGCTCGCCGGCCGATGGGGGAGGCAGCGGTATCGGAGTCCATGTTCGTGCCGGCGGTGGTGACGGCAGCGCTTCCGAAGCACGCGGCGAAGCATCGGCCACAGCCAAGGAAGCGGGAGCCGGCTCGAGACGCTGGTGTGATCGAGCTTGAGATCGACGGCATCGCAATGCGGGTAGGTCGTGGGGCGGATTCGAAGACGGTTGCAGCTGTGATCCGTGCGCTGAGGGCAACGTCGTGATCGGGCCAACGGGAGCGGTCAAGGTCATGGTGGTGACGAAGCCCGTCGACTTCCGCAAGGGAGCGGAAGGTCTGGCAGCGCTCGTGCGCGAGGCGATGGGCGCGGATCCGTTCTTATGCGTCGGGCGAGATTATGTGGCGGAGCCGCCCTGACCGCTTTCGGGCCGGCCAAACCCAGCTTGCCTCCGCCACATAACATTCAGATGGAGTTCAGCAGTTGCAGAACGGAGTCATTCGGTCGGAATCGCGCGCCGTGATCGCCGTTGACGCCGCATCATCTCGACATCCGCTGCGGCATAGCGGTGGGTCGTGGCGACCTGTGCGTGCCCGAGCCAGGCTTGGATCGTCAAAAGGTCCACGCCAGACTGGAGAAGCTTCATGGCGAGGGAGTGCCGGAAGATGTGCGGCGATATGGGCTTGTCGGCCAAGGCTGGCCTGATAGGCACGGCCTCGGCCGCCGCACGCCGCACGATATGGGTCGCTCCAAGCGAGTCAGGCGCTCGTTGCGGGCGCCGACGAATATCGGTCGCGGCTCGTGATGGGTGATCCCGCGCTCGCCCAACAAGGTCGTCAGCGCTCGCGCCAGGTCCTTAGGAATGGGCACGACGCGGTCTCTGCGCCCCTTGCCGCGCAGCAGCACTTGCGGGTGAGAGCGCTCCAACTGAAGGTCATTTGCGTTGACGCCGGTGGCTTCCGAGACCCGGGCGCCGGTCCGTGCCAGGAAGAGCAGAAAGGCTCGGTCGCGCCGACCACGAGGCGTCTTTGGATCGGGCGCCGCGATGAGGGTATCCACTTCGGCCTTGGTGAGATGGTGCGTTACCTCGGTGTGTGCCCGTTTAATGGGAATCGACAGCACGCGTTGGGCCACACCGAAGGACGCCGGGTCGGCGGCAGCGACGTGGTGGAAAAAAGACCGGATCGCGGCCAAGCGGGCGTTGCGCGTGGCGACGCAATTGTTCCGCTTCTCCTCGAGTTCGTCGAGAAAAGCGAGAACGAGGTCTCGATCGAGATCTTCGAGCGCCAACGCCGCCGGCTTCTTATGCAACCGGTCGGCGGCAAAGAGGATCAGCATGCGC
>NZ_RZTB01000157.1:9478-10145 GCF_003997735.1 Mesorhizobium sp. M7A.F.Ca.MR.148.00.0.0
TAGCTGGCCACGGTTGCGGGAGTCGCATTGCGCTGCTTCGTCAGGCGCCGGCGGAAATAGGACTCCAGGAGCGGCGCCAGGAGCAGGTGTTCGCTCATGCTGCGCCTCCATCGAGGGCGGCACGCTCAGCCGCGATAGCGAGGAGCTCCGCCGAGCCCGTGAGGTAGTAGGCCGTGTCGCTGTAACTAACGTGGCCGAGATATGTGGCGAGCAAAGGCAATAGCGCCTGAACGTCTGCGCGCTGTTGGTGCCAGAGGCTGAGGCGGGTCACGGCAAACCGGTGCCTAAGATCGTGCGGCCTTAACGGCTTACCGCCATCAAAGTCGGCGAGTTTACGGACCTCGGCAAAGCCGTTTTGCAGGCCGGTCGCCGAGAGGCGGTTGCCCCGGGAACTGAGGAAGAAGGCCTGATCCTTGGGTATGGGGAAAGCGGCGTCGCGCTCACGGGCATAGCAACCAAGGGCACACTGGGTTGTCGTGTGAACTGGAACGAGACGGTCCTTGCGGAACTTTGTCTTCCGAACGAGGAGAACCCCGTTGGTGAGATCAACGTCGGAACGATCGAGCCCGACTACTTCGCCCGATCGCAGCCCTGAACTTGCCAACAATCCGATCAGGGTCGCCATCGTCCGCCCTCGCAGAGGGATGCTAGAGCGGTTCACGGCTTG
>NZ_RZTB01000158.1:0-9951 GCF_003997735.1 Mesorhizobium sp. M7A.F.Ca.MR.148.00.0.0
CTCCGTCTCGGCGGTTAATCTATAAAACTTGTAGACTTTGTCGATTGCTATTTTTCGGCCAAAGATAGAATAATTTTCTCCTATCGTGTTAGAAGTTGGTAGACACTTGCTTAGAGGGAGCACTCCAACGGCCGATCCATATGGCGCGTCCGTTTTCGCTTCTGTGTCCGAATGGACCTATGGCCTTGCCCTCGCTGCACGCAATTCGTGGATTGGCCGCCCGGCGCCGGCGCGGTAGCATCGCCCAACCCGCAAAGCGAAATCGTCACATAGGGGCAGAAAAATGGGCACAAGACTGGCCGGCAAGGTCGCCATCATTTCGGGAGGAGCGACGGGAATGGGTGGAGCGGCTTCGGAGCTGTTCGCCGCCGAAGGCGCCAAGGTGGCGATCATCGACCGCAACGGCGAGGCGGCCGCCGCAACCGCAGCGACAATCAGGGCGCGCGGCCATGTCGCCGAACATTTTGTCGCCGACGTCTCCGACGAGGCACAGGTCGAAGCGGCGGTGAAGGGTGCTATCGAAAAACTCGGGCCCATCACCGTGCTGTTCAACCACGCCGGCACCATCGTGATAAAGCCTTTCCTGGAGACCACGGTGCAGGAATGGGATTGGCTGCATGCCGTCAATGTGCGCTCGATGTTCCTGATGACGCGCGCCGTTTTGCCCGGCATGATTGCGGCCGGCGGCGGCTCGATCGTCTGTACTTCGTCGATCTCGGCGGTGGCGGCGACTCCCAACGAAGTGCTCTACGACACCACCAAGGGCGCCTGCCACATGTTCGCCCGCGCCATCGCCGTCGAGTTCCGCGACCGCAACATCCGCTGCAACGCCGTCTGCCCCGGCTTCATCCGTACACCGCACGGCCTGCGCGAGGTCGCCGACCTTGGCAGGCTCGGCGTTGACGTCTCGGACGCGGCACTGGCCGCGCAGCAGGGCCGTATCGGCGAACCGGAAGAGGTGGCGAAGGCAGCGTTGTACCTCGCCAGCGACGAGTCGAGCTTCGTCAACGGCACGTATCTGTTCGTCGACAACGGTTTTACCGCGATGTGAAACGCTCAAAGGAGGCGCGAACTTGGCAGGATGCGGGTTCCTCGCCCCCACGAAGGTGGGGGAGAGGAACCCAAGCTTTGCTACCGCTCTTCCCTACGAAACGGCTTGAGCAGCGCCGACGGTGCCACCGCGTTGCGCGACATCACAGCCATGGCGACGATGGTGAAGATGAACGGCAGCATCAGGAACGCCTCGTAGGGAATGTGCCCGAGCCCGCTGGCCTGCATGCGCAGCTGCAGCGCATCGACGAAGGCGAACAGCAGCGCCGCGCCCGCCGAGCGCCACGGATCCCAGCGGCCGAACACGACCAGCGCGATCGCCACCCAGCCGCGCCCCGAGACGACGCCGAAGGTGAAGGCGTTGAACTGCGCCATCGACAGGAAGGCGCCGGCCAGCCCCATCAGCGCACCACCGAGGATGACTGCCTGAAAGCGCGTGGCGATGACACTGACCCCCGCCGAATCGGCGGCCCGCGGATTTTCACCGACCATGCGCACCGACAGGCCCCATGGCGTGCGGTAGAGCACGAAGGCGGCCAGCGGAATGGCCAAGATCGCCATGTAGACCAGCGCGAACTGGTTGAACACCGCCGTCCCGAGCACCGGGATGTCCGACAGGAGCGGGATCGGCAGTGTCTGAAACCCCTTGATGTTGGGCGGCACCGATTGCTGGCCGAAGATCAGCCGATAGAGAAAATAGGCAAGGCCCGACGAGAACAGCGTCACCCCGATGCCGCAGACATGCTGGCTGAGGCCGAGCGTCACGGTGAACAGCGCATGCAGCGCACTCATCAGCATGCCGGTCAGCACCGCAGCCAGCACGCCGAGCCACAGGCTGCCGCTGAGGCTGGCGGCGGTAAAGCCGGTCATCGCCGACAACAGCATGATGCCTTCGATGCCGAGATTGAGCACGCCGGCCCGCTCCGAGAACATTTCGCCGAGCGTCGCGAAAGCCAGCGGCGTGGCAATGCGAATGATCGCGGCCAGGAAGCCGACCTGGAATATCTGTTCGAACACCGCGCTCATCGGGCAACTCCGACGCGACGGATGCGATAGGCGGTGAACAGCAGCGCCACCAGCATGGCAAGCAATGCGGTGCCCTGGATGACGTCACTGAGGAAGGCCGGAACGCCGGTCGCCCGCGACATCGCCTCGGCGCCGGTCATCACGGCGGCAAGGAAGATCGCTGCCGGCACCACGCCGAGCGGATTGAGCCGCGCCAGCATCGCAACGACGATGCCGGAATAACCGTAGCCCGGCGAGATGTCGCTCATCACCTGGAAATGCACGCCGCCGACCTCGCCGACGCCGGCCAACCCGGCCAGCGCGCCGGACAGCAGCGCCGTCGAGATCAGCACCCGCTCGACATGGATGCCGCCATATCTGGCGGCTTCCGGGTTTTCGCCGGTGACCCTGATCCTGAAGCCGAGCGTCGTGCGCACGATCAGGAACCAGATCAGCGGCGCCGCGATCAGCGCCGCGACGACGCCGAGATGCAGTCTTGTGCCTTCGAGCAGCACCGGGAAATTGGCCGAATCCTCGATCGGCGGCGAGATCGGATAGCCGCTGAAGGAGTCCTTCCACGGGCCTTCGATCAGCGCCATCAGCGCATAATAGATGACCGAGTTGAGCAGCAGCGAACTGACGACATCGTCGACCTTGAATTTTACTCTGAGCGTCGCCGGCACCAGCGCGACTGCGGCTCCCGCCGCAGCACCGGCGACCGCCATCAAGACCATGGCGAGCGGCCCCGGCATTGGAATGGCGCCGACAAAGCAGCTGGCCACCGCGCCGGCCAGCAATTGCCCCTCGGCGCCGATGTTCCAGAATTTGGCCCGGAAGGCGACCGCGACCGCCAGTCCGGTGAAGATCATGGGTGTTGCACGCACCATCGTTTCGGTGATCGCATAGCTGTCGCCCAGCGACGCCGTGAACATCACGCCATAGGCTTCGAGCACGCCGGCGCCGGCCAGCGCAATCAGGCCGCTGCACAGGATGAGCGTTGCTCCGATCGCCAGCAATGGCAGAGCGAGGTTGAACCAGGTCGGCGTCGAGCTGCGGACCTCCAGGCGAAACATCAGCTGTGGCCCTCCGCCCCGGTCATCATCAGGCCGAGCCGCGCGATCGTCGCATCGGCGCTGTCGAGCGTGCCGACGATGCGGCCCTCATACATCACCGCGATGCGGTCGCAGAGCACCAGCAGCTCTTCGAGATCCTCGCCAATGACGATGATGCCGCAGCCCTTGGCCCGCATGTCGAGAAACTTTTCATGGATGAAGCGGGCGGCACCGATGTCAAGCCCGCGCGTCGGCTGCGAGACAACAAGCACCTTCGGATCGAAGGCAAGCTCGCGTGCCAACAACGCCTTCTGCAGATTGCCGCCGGACAATGCGCCGGCCCGGGTCATCGGCCCAGGGCACCTGATATCATAGGCCTTGATCTGCGCCTCGGCAAAGGCGCGGATCGCATCCGGCTTGAGCAGGCCCCTGCTGCTGAACGCCGCGGTGCCGATGCGAGGCAGCACCATCGAATCGGCGAGCGGCAGATTGGTCACCAGCCCTGTGGTCATGCGGTCTTCCGGGATACGTCCGAGCCCGAGCGCCTGCACCTCGCGCGGCGAAAACCGCGAGACCTTTTGGCCGGCAATCGTCATCCGTCCGGCATCGGGCGCCCGCACGCCGGAGATCACCTCCGCCAGCGCCCGCTGGCCATTGCCCGACACTCCGGCAATGCCGAGGATTTCGCCGGCACGAACGGCAAGCGATATGTCGCGCAGCGCCGTGCCCGAATGATGCGAGGTTGAGATACCGTCGAGCGTCAGCACATCAGCACCCGGCGCCGATGGTCCCCGCGCCGGCGGCACGATCTCATGGCCGCACATCAGTGTTGCCATCTCCGAGGATGTCGTGTTGGCCGGGTCATCGACGCGGCCGGCAACGCGGCCATGCCGCAGCACCGTGCAGCGATGCGTCAGCGCCCGCACCTCGTTGAGCTTGTGCGAGATGAAGATGATGCCGAGACCTTGCGCCGCCATAGAACGCAACGCCGAAAACAGCCCGTCGACCTCGCTTGGCGCCAGCACCGCCGTCGGCTCGTCGAGGATCAGCAGCATGGCGCCACGAAACAGCGCCTTGACGATTTCGAGCCGCTGCTGCTCGCCGACCGACAGCGCCGAGACCGGCAGGTCCGGGTCAAGCATCAGCCCATGCTGGCGGCCGATCTCGGCCAGCCGCGCCAGCCCGCCGGCGCGGTCGATCCGTCCTGTCTTGCCGGGAATGCCGATCAAAAGGTTTTCCAGCACAGTCAGCCGCGGCGCGAGGTGAAAATGCTGGTGCACCATGCCGATGCCGGCAGCCAGCGCATCGGCGGAACTGGTGATCCGCACCGCCTTGCCCTGGATAAGGATTTCACCGGCGTCGGGCGCATAGGCGCCGAACAGCACATTCATCAGCGTCGTCTTGCCGGCGCCGTTCTCACCCAGCAACCCGAGGATTTCGCCGGGCGCGACGCTGAGATCGACAGCCTCGTTCGCCTTGACGGCGCCGAAGCTCTTGGTGATGCCGCGCATTTCGATGAGGGGGGCGGGCGTCGGCAAGGATGCTCCTGATCGGGATTGGCTTTACGATTCAGCTTTGATTGAGAGGGATGCGCCGCACCCCCCTCTGGCCTGCCGGCCATCTCCCCCTCAAGGGGGGAGATCGGATGTCACTTCGGCTTTCGCCAATTTTCTATGCCGAAGCAGGAGTGCCGCCGACAAAGCCGCCAATCTCCCCCCTTGAGGGGGAGATGTCCGGCAGGACAGAGGGGGGCGCCTAGCACCAACCCCCAAAAGCCAGAGCGTCAATCCGAAACCGGCGTATTCTCGTCCACATCCACCCGGAAATTGCCTTCGAGGATCTCGGCCTTCTTCTTCTCGACCAGCTCCTTCACGTCCGCCGGCAGCGTCTTGTCGAACTTGTGGTAGGGCGCCAGATGCGAGCCACCCTTGGCCATGCGCGAGAAGTCGCCATAGTCCTGCGCGGTGAAGACGCCGGCCCTGACCAGCTTGATCGCCTGCTCGACCGTCGGATACATGTCCCAGACCGGGCCGGTGATGACCGTGTCGGGGCCGAGGCTCGACTGGTCGGACATGTTGGAGATCGCAAGTATCTTCTTGTCCACCGCCGCTTCGATGACGCCGAAGCGCTCGGCATAGATGACGTCGACACCGGCGTCGATCTGCGCGAGCGCCGCTTCCTTGGCCTTGGGCGGATCGAAGAAGGAACCGATGAAGGCGACCTTCTTCTTGATGTTGGGATTGACCTCCCTGGCGCCGGCGAAGAAGGCGTTGACCAGCCGGTTGACTTCCGGAATGCCCATCGCCGCGACGGCGCCGATCGTGCCCGACTTCGACATCTTGCCGGCGATCAATCCGGAGAGATAGGCCGGCTCGTGGATCCAGTTGTCGAAGACGCCGAAATTGGGTTCCGCCGGGCCGGCGCCGGAGCCGAACAGCCAGGCGGTCTTCGGGAATTGCTTGGCTGTGCGGCGCGATTCACGCTCGGCGGCGAAGGCATCGCCCAGCACCAGCTCATAGCCGCCTTGCGCATATTCGCGCATGACGCGGCTGAAATCGGCGGTCTGCACCTTCTCGGACCATTTGTACTCGATGCCGAGTTCCTTCTCGGCCCTCTGCAAGGCGACATGGATCTGGTTGTCCCACGGCTCCTCGATCGGCGTGGCGAAGATCGCCGCCACCTTCAGCTTCTTGTCCGCCGCGAAGGCTGCGCCCGGCAGCATCGCAGCAGCCAAACCGAGCGCGCCCAGCTCCAGCACATTGCGTCGCGAAAGCCCTTCGCGTTTTATCTGCGATTTATTGTTCCGGTTTTCCATTGCATTCCCCTCTGTTCGACAGCCGTGTCGAGCCGGCTGTTCGTGAAAATGTCAGACGGGGAAGTATGGAACGACGCCAGACTTTTGTCCACGTGGTCAAATTTGAACCGCGCACCGGATTCTTGATCTTAGCCGGCCAAGCAAGGGCCGCCGATCAAACCCGTTCCAGCGCGATCGCGATGCCCTGGCCTACACCGATGCACATCGTGGCAAGCGCATAACGGCCGCCATGTTCGCGCAGCTCCAGCGCCGCCGTGCCGGAGATGCGGGCACCCGACATGCCCAGGGGATGGCCAAGCGCGATGGCGCCGCCATTCGGGTTGACGTGTTCCGCATCCTCGGCAATGCCAAGCTGGCGCAGCACGGCTATGCCTTGCGAGGCAAAGGCTTCGTTGAGCTCGATGACATCGAACTGTTGCGGGGTCAGCCCAAGCCGCGCGCAGAGTTTTTGCGTCGCCGGCGCCGGGCCGATGCCCATGATGCGCGGCGCCACACCTACGGCGGCCCCGCCGAGAATGCGGGCGATCGGGGTCAGGCCATATGTCTTCACCGCCGCCTCGGAAGCGACGATCAGCGCCGCCGCCCCGTCATTGACGCCGGAGGCATTGCCGGCCGTGACTGTGCCGCCCTGGCGGAACGGCGTCGGCAGCTTGGCCAGCGCCTCGACCGTTGAGCCCGCTCGCGGATGCTCATCCTTCGAGACGACAACCGGATCGCCCTTGCGCTGCGGGATCGTCACCTCTGTGATTTCCTTCGCCAGCCTTCCATTGGCTTGCGCGGCGACCGCCTTGTCCTGGCTGCGTACGGCAAAGGCGTCCTGGTCGGCGCGTGACACCGAAAAATCCTCGGCGACGTTCTCGCCGGTTTCCGGCATCGAATCGACGCCATACTGCTTCTTCATCAACGGGTTGACGAAGCGCCAGCCGATGGTGGTGTCGTAAATCTCGGCATTGCGCGAGAACGCCGTGTCGGCCTTGGGCATGACGAAGGGCGCCCGGCTCATCGATTCGACACCGCCCGCGATCATCAATTCCGCCTCGCCGGCCTTGATGGCTCTGGCTGCAATGGTCAGCGCATCCATGCCCGAGCCGCACAGGCGGTTGACAGTCGAGCCCGGAATCTCCTTCGGCAAGCCTGCCAGCAGCAGCGCCATGCGCGCCACGTTGCGGTTGTCCTCGCCGGCCTGGTTGGCACAGCCATAGACGACGTCGTCGATAGCCTGCCAGTCGATGCCGGGATTACGCTCGACCAATGCCCTCAGCGGTATCGCGCCAAGATCGTCTGATCGTACCGAAGACAGCGAACCGCCGAAGCGGCCGATCGGTGTGCGGATGTAGTCGCAGATATAGGCCTCGGCCATGTCATGCAGCCTTTGCTTTTCCGGTTCCCTCATGCGCCGCCTTGGTGCGGGCCTGCAGGTCGCGCAATGTCTTGAGTTCGAGTTCGCTTGGCGCCGGTGTTTCGTCAAGCGCCTCCGCGAACTTAACCGCCCAGCCACAGGTGTCCTTCACCTGCTGGCGCGTGACGCCGGGATGCAGCGACACGACCGTGAATTCCTTGCTCACCGGATCCGGCTTCCAGATGGCGAGATCGGTGATCAGCAGCGTCGGGCCGGCGGTGTCGATGCCAAGCCGTTTTCGATGGTCACCACCCTCGCCATGGCCGAAGGAGGTGAAGAAGTCGATCTTCTCGACCATGCCGCGCTTGGTCTGCGCCATGGTGATGTAGATCTCCTTCGACGACGTCGCGATCTCCGGCGCGCCGCCGCCGCCCGGCAGCCGGGTCTTGGGATGGAAATAGTCGCCGATAACCGTGGTGTTGATGTTGCCGAATTTGTCGAGCTGCGCCGCACCGAGGAAGCCGATCGAGATGCGGCCGCCCTGCAGCCAGTAGCGGAACATCTCAGGCACCGCGACGGTGGTGATAGCGGTCTCGCACAATTCACCGTCGCCGATCGACAGCGGCAGCACGTCAGGCGCGGTGCCGATCGTGCCGCTCTCGTAAATCAGGGTGATATCAGGCGCATGCGTCAGCCGCGCCACATTGCAGGCGGCCGATGGCGCGCCGATGCCGACGAAGCAGACATCGTCGTTGCGCAGCGCACGGCTGGCGGCGATGGTCATCATCTCGTTGGGGGTGAATCCCGGATTGTCGCTCATGCCGCTTTCCTCAAATGCTCGACCCGGGCCGCGAAATCGTCGGCGCTCTTCTCGATCACGTAGGCCTGCATCCACGCCAGGAATTTCTCGCGGTCGGCGGCGATCTCGTCCCATTCGAGATAGGCCGCATTGTCGCGCGCATAGTAGCCGTGCGCGTAGGACGGATGCGAGCCGCCGGGCACGACCGATATCGCCGCGATCGTCCAGCGCGGCAGCACGGTCAAATTGGGGTGCAGATCGTCGAAATTGTCGACGACTTCCTCGACGGTCACCACCGCGCGTTTGGCCGCCAGCACCGCTTCCTTCTGAATGCCGATGATGCCCTCGACCAGCACATTGCCTTTCCTGTCGGCCTTCTGGGCATGGATGAAGGTGACGTCAGGCCGGATCGAAGGGACAGCGGCCAGCACCTCGCCGGTGAACGGACAGGTCACCGACTTGATGTTCGGGTTGACCGCCGCGAGGCCAGCACCGCGATAGCCGCGAAACACCGCGCAGGGCAGGCCGGCAGCACCCGCTTCATAGGCATTGGCCATGCCGGCATGGCTGTGCTCCTCGATTTCGAGTGAGCGTGGAAAGCCGTTCTCGATGGCATCGCGGGCGCGCCGTAGCAGGCCGACGCCGGGATTGCCGACATAGGAGAAGACAATCTTCTTCGCCATGCCCATGCCGATCATCTGGTCGTAGATCAGGTCCGGCGTCATGCGGATCAGGGTCAGGTCGCGAAAACCCTGGCGGATCGCCTCATGCGCCGCCGCCGTCGGGATCAGATGGGTGAAGCCCTCGAAGGCGACGGAGTCGCCATCTTTCAAATTCTCGGCCACGGCCTGTTTGAGCGGCAGGAACTTGACCATCGCATCGGCTCCGGGTTTTCAGAAAGTTCGTATTGCGAACATATGTTTTGTATGCGATACTTTCTACGCTGAGCGAGGGCGAGGAGTCAATCCTGACGCCGATGCCGTTCCGCGGAGACAAGATGGACGAAGCGGCTGTTTCCCGTGATCATGTCGGCTCGCTCGAGCGCGGCCTCGCCGTCATGGAGATCCTGGCCCGCCATCCCTCGGGCATGACGCTGACAGAAATGGCGGAGGAAGCGGGCCTCCCCCGCGCCGGCGCCCGCCGCTTCCTGCTGACACTCACCGCCACCGGCTATGCAACACAGGCCGGCCGCGTGTTCTCGCTGTCGCCGCGCCTGCTGACGGTTGCCCGCACCTGGCTCGGCGGCGCCTCGCTATGGGCCTTCGCCGCGCCCATCATGCGCTCTGTGGCAGCACAACTGAACGAGGCCTGCTCGGCGGCCATCCTGTCGGGTGAGGATGTCGTCTATGTCGCCCGCATTCCCGGCCGCCGCATCCTCAGCGTGTCGCTCGACGTCGGCACCAGGCTGCCGGCCTACTGCACCTCGATGGGACGCATCCTGCTTGCCGGCCTGACATCAGGGGAATTGGACGCATTCCTCGGTCAGGCGACCATCGAGAGACGGACACCGAAGACGATCACCGATATCAGGCTGCTGGCCGGCGCCATCGGCAAGGCGAAAGCGGACGGCTTTGCCATCGTCGACGAGGAACTGGAGCTCGGCCTGCGCTCGATCGCGGTGCCGATCCGCGACCGCGCGGAGCGCACGGTCGCGGCCATCAACGTCTCGACTCAGTCGGCGCGTTTTTCGGTGGCGGAGATGGAGCGGGAGATACTGCCGGTGCTGGTTGAGGCCAGGCAGCGCATTGAGGATTTTTTTGTCGTCTAATCAATCGCCCGAAACCTCTTCAAACGCCAGCGCCGCCCCTCATTGCCCTGCCGGGCATTTCTCCCCGTTGACGGGGAGAAAGTAGCTGGCGCAACGCCATCGCCTTTCCTGCAACATTGGCGA
>NZ_RZTB01000159.1:0-9452 GCF_003997735.1 Mesorhizobium sp. M7A.F.Ca.MR.148.00.0.0
GTCGAGAATCCGACAACGAGTGCTCCTCCTAATCACCGGATCAACCTCCGGCGCCTGGCGGTGACACCGCATTCCTCTGTCTTTCCAGGAGACGGCGTGGACATCAATGCCGTTCCTCACCGAACCCGCCTCCTAGCCCTTCGCCTGTGTAGCATACGTCACGGCCGCCCCCCGGTTTGGCTTCAACCTGGGATTACGGCGTCCTCTTTCGCAGAGAAGATCGGGTTGTTCGTGGCGCGCGCAGCGGAGCCGAAGGAGCTTTTTCTGGGTTGCGGATACTGGCATGTCGATATTACGACCGTGTGTCCTTCGACAAGCTTGGTGGCTTCTTCAACCAGAATCTCGCCGGGGAGATCGAATCGTTATCTGCGCCGCAAAGTGCGGCCGGTGAGCGGCGTGGCCCTGCGTTCCAGTTGGCCACGGTTCTCGCTGGGACGAGCAAGTAAATGGCTTGCGCAGCAACGGTGCGATCACACCTGGAGCACGGCGTCATCAGGAAAGCGCCATCCTTGTGCGCCCACGACACCCTGGTCGCCATCGGCCGCATCGCGGGGGGGCACTGTGGGCGATAACCATTCATTGATCTGGGCGATTGAGGGTTCTGCCGGGGCGCTATTGCTGCTCGGTAGGGCTGCGGGCTGGCGAGTCTACCAAGGCGAGCAACGACAGGCGAGACGGCAGACATTACGTGACGGAACTTGATATTGCAGTGCAGCAAGCGTAGAGCACCGCGCGCTTATCGGAGTGTCGTCCATGGCCCTTACCAATGCTGGTAACGAGGCAGAACCTGTCGAACAATCGAGCCATTCTGAGGTCGAGCAGCACAGCACCAAGGCGCTGATGTTGGGCGCACTAGGTGTCGTTTATGGCGATATAGGCACCAGCCCGATCTATGCATTTCGCGAGGCGTTGCATGCATCAGCGGGTGGCAACGTCGCCAGCCGTGGCGACATCCTCGGCGTACTCTCGCTGATCATCTGGTCCCTGACGATCACCGTGACGATCAAATACATCATGTTCGTGCTCCGCGCCGACAATCGAGGCGAGGGCGGAGTGCTGTCGCTTATGGCGCTGGCGCGCAACAGTTTCCCGACCCGCTCTGCGGTGATCCTCGGCATCGGCATCGGCATCGTCGGCGCGGCGCTTTTTTTTGGCGACGCCGTCATTACGCCGGCAATCTCGGTACTGTCGGCGGTCGAAGGTATGAATGTCGTCACGCCGACGTTCCAGCCCTATGTGGTGCCGCTGACACTGGCCATCCTGGCGATCGTGTTTGCGGTACAGCGGTTTGGCACCGGCGGCGTAGGATTGGTGTTCGGACCCGTTACCGCGCTGTGGTTCCTGGCCATCGGCCTTTCCGGGCTCAACCACATCATGGACGACCCGGAAATCCTGCTGGCAATCAGCCCGCATTACATCGTGTCGTTCCTGGTCAACTCGCCTGACGTCGCCTTCGTTACGGTTGGTGCAGTCTTCCTCGCCGTCACCGGAGCCGAGGCGCTCTACGCCGACCTCGGCCATTTCGGCCGCAAGCCGATCGTGCTCGCCTGGCTGGCGATCGTGTTCCCTTGTCTGTTGCTCAATTATGTCGGGCAAGGCGCCTTCGTGCTGGCAAATGGCGGCGTTGTCGGTCATCCGTTCTTCGAGATGAACCAGGGCTGGACGCTTATTCCGATGGTCGTGCTTGCCACGGCGGCGACCGTGATCGCCTGCCAGGCGGTGATCTCCGGCGCCTTTTCGCTGACCAGGCAAGCGGTACAGCTCAACATGCTGCCGCGTTTCGTCATCCAGCACACGTCGGAAAAACAGTCGGGCCAGATCTATCTGCCGCGCATCAACCTGATGCTGGCGCTGGTGGTGATGCTGCTGGTGGTCGGCTTCGGCGAATCCAGCCGGCTGGCCTCGGCCTACGGTATTTCGGTGACCGGCAATATGCTGGTGACGAACATACTGCTTTTTGTTGTGATGACGCGCATCTGGAAATGGCCGCTCGGCGTCGCGATAGCCTTAATGGCGGTGTTCGTCTTCATCGATACCGGCTTCTTTGCAGCTAACATCGTCAAGGTATTCGAAGGCGGCTGGGCCTCGCTTGCCATTGCCGCAGTGATCGTGATGACCATGTGGACTTGGATAAGAGGCAGCAGGTATCTATTTGACAAGACGCGCAGGAACCAGATTCCGCTCGATTTCCTTGCGGGCAATCTGTTGAAGAAGAAACCGCAGCTGGTGTCCGGTACGGCCGTGTTCCTGACCAGCGATCCCGCCAGTGCGCCGACCGCGTTGATGCACAGCCTGAAGCACTACAAGGCGCTGCACGAACAGAACGTCATCCTCTCTGTGGTGACGGCGCAGCAGCCCGTGGTGCCCGACAGCGAGCGGATCAAGATGGAAACGATCAATGAGCTGTTCATGCGGGTGACACTGACCTTCGGCTACATGGAACAGCCTAACATCCCGCGTGCGCTGGCGATCTGCCGCAAGCAGGGTTGGAAGTTCGACATCATGACGACGTCCTTCTTCCTGTCGCGTCGCTCGCTCAAGGCGTCACCCAACTCCGGCATGCCGGTGTGGCAGGACAAGCTGTTCATCGGCTTGGCGCGCACGGCCGCCGACGCGACGGAGTATTTCCAGATCCCGACCGGACGTGTGGTCGAGATCGGAACGCAAGTGGCCGTTTAGGCATGCCCGGTTAAGCAGAATCAATTGGCATTTCGCGAGCCGGTGAATGCCTGACCGGGCGGAGGCCACGATGCTTGCGCCAAACTGGGGTCCGGTTCCAGGCCTGAAGCTTCCGGCCCCGAAAGCCGTCCTTTACGCCTGCGATCATTTCCGTTCCGCATTGTCTTGCCGACCCACCAGTCGAGATGCGCTGAAACGACCTCGCCGGGCAGCAACTTATCATTTGAACCTAATCGATGTGCCGCAAGTCCGACCTTCATTCTTCAGTTCACAGGCTAGCGTTGCCAAAATCGGCGTGCCGCCTAACCGGCGCCGCACCGTGACCTGTCAGGATGCTATGCAGGCGCGAGGCAGAAGCTGGCTCGAGGCCGCCGGCCTGGTGCTGGTCCGGCAGCGGCCGGGCTCGGCCAAAGGCTTCATGTTCCTCTGGAGGATGAGACGGGTGCGGCAAACGTCGTCGTCTGGGTCAAGATCTCTCGAGAAATTCCGGCGCGTGCTTCTTGCTTCGGCCATGCTCGGCGTCCGCGGACGCATCCGACGGAAGAGGAGGTGGTGCACCTCGTCGCCCACGAGCTGACCGATCTGTCGGCCGGGCTGGCCAGCGTGGGAAACCGCAAGACGCCGTTTCCGTTGCCGCACGGCCGAGGGACGAGGCTCATCACGGCGGATCGGGCATCGATCCGCGCGGCATGCCGAAGGGGCGCGACATCGTCGATGCAGTATGACCATATCGACCCTATCAAGTTCAAGACGCGTAACTTCCGGTAGCGCTTCCGGAGGCCACTTCAGCAGCATGTTGTGCACACTTTTGTCGGACCCTGTTAACTGCCGATTGGCAGCAGGTCACCCCGTGCCGGATCCCAAATGTCGTCGCTCTCAAGCGCAACGACTGCCCGCACCCTTTTTAAGTCAGCGAGCACCTCCACCGCCGGACGCCGCCCCGTTTCCTGAGCCGCGGCGTAACGGGTGTATTTGTGACTGTCCGGCTCAAACCACTTCAACGATTCCAAAGTAGCCATGGCATCGCCCTTGCGGCTGCGCGTGATGCGAATGATCGTGATCCCATCCTCAGCGCTCGCGTCGAATGGAGACACGCTGCCAACGCTTCATCTGCTCTACCCCATCTTTGTTCCAAGGCGGTCGGATCATCTCAATGAGCCCTGCCTCGGGGTGGCCAAAGCATGCATATTTATCGTTCGGCCCCGCATCGAATTATCATCTGCGATGTGGGACTCGATCTTGGGTTGGCGACGGCTTAGCTCCGGGAGTAGACGTCGGACCACTGATAAGTGCCGGACCTTCTCCACAATTTCTCGGCGGACTCATCGTGAACGCTCGATTGGACGTAAATGCGGTTCGCGGAAACGCAGGTCTGGCCGGCATTGCGGAACTTCGCCTGGACCGCACCGTCAACAGCACCGTCAATGTCGGCATCATCGAAGATGATGAAAGGTGCATTGCCGCCGGTTTCAAGGCTGACCTTCTTGATCTGGTCAGAGCACTGACGCATCAGCAGCCGTCCGGCCTCGTTCGAACCGGTAAAGCTGATCTTTTGAATCTTGAAATTGGTGCAGAGTTCACGGCCCACGCGATCACCTTCGGACGCATAGATCAGGTTGACCACGCCATCGGGAAAGCCGGCCTGATGGCGAGAGCAAACATTGCACCTAGCCACGCCACGATAAGATCGAGCGCGGCTTCGTTGCGTGCGGGTCTGTGGTCAGTGGAGGGCGGAGGAAAAGCGCTCGGCGTGCTCGCCCTCGCGATACCACTGGTTCGCGCCGGCAAGCGCCAGTTTCTGAGGCAAATCGCCGAACAGCTCGTAGAGCCTTACTCTCAGGGCTTGGCATCTATGTCGCCTACGACCGCCACATGCAGCCCGTCGCGTGCGAAAGCGGCTTTGTGGAAGGCGCTTAGATCGGAGGGCGTTACGCTAGTCAGGCTCCCTTGGGCGGTCTCGAATACGGATGCGTGCCGTAGATTCCGCGCCGCCAGGCCAGCTCGGCGATCGCATGAGGTTCGCGCTCATTGGCAATGATTTCGGAGAGAAGCTGGGCGCGTATGCGGTCGAAAAGTGCTGGTGTAGCCGGCTGCGGGTCCCGCCACCGAGAATGTCGGCCAGCAGTCGAGCGCCGCGGCCTCGCACCAGGGACCGCCCATGAATGACTCATGCGAGGCGTCTCAAGGCTGTCCGCGATCCAGCGCCAGATCTCCGCCTCGCCCGAGGGGCGCAGAGCTGGCCGGTTGTGCAGGAGCCGTAGGCAATATCCGCCTTCCTCGTTCGGATGGGTAACGCTTGCGATACGGAGTCTTGACTTTGGCAGTCGCTCTGTGACATTACCTATATAAAGTTCGAAAGAAGGCGATATGGATCATGCATAGGTCACAGAGACCCGAATGAAGGCAACGTATAAACGCACCTATTCGCGCTACGCGATGGAAGCGCTTGGCCTTTTCGGTAAGACCATCCGGCTTGGCCGGATGCAGCACCGGTTAACCGCACAGGAGTTAGCCGAGAGAATCGGTGTTTCACGCAGCACCCTGCAGCGCATCGAGAAGGGCGATCCCAAAGTCGAAATCGGACTGATGTTCGAAGCTGCTGCCATTGTCGGTGTGAAGCTGTTCGATGCCGACGGCAATGGCATCACAGCCCTCACAGGCCGCATGGACGATCGCATCGCGCTGCTGCCGAAGCACGTCTACAAGGCCAGCAAGCAGATCGTCGATGAGTTCTAAGGTCCCCAAGTACGACGAAGCCTATGTCTGGGTCTGGCTGCCGGGCGAGACCGCGCCGGTTGTCGCCGGGCGGCTATATGCCCATGACGGACTCGTCAGCTTCAACTATGGCAGGAGCTTTCGTGAACTGGGCAGCGCGATCCCGCTTTATCTCCCGGAACTGCCCCTGAAGGCAGGCGAATTGCCTTTGCTTCCTGGCCTAACCATGCCGGGATGCATCCGCGATGCTGCCCCTGATGCCTGGGGACGACGGGTTATCCTAAACCGCAAATTCGGTGTGAAGGGCGATGAAATCGCGCGGCTCGATATTTCAGAACTGACGTTCTTGCTGGAATCAGGCTCGGACCGCATCGGCGCGCTCGATTTTCAGTTTTCGCCCACGCATTACGAGCCGCGCGCACTGGCCAATGCCACTCTCGAAGAGCTTGTCCAATCGGCGGAGCGGGTAGAGAAAGGTATTCCGCTCACCCCCGAATTAGATCAGGCGCTGCATCACGGCAGCTCGATCGGCGGCGCAAGGCCAAAGGCGCTGATCGAGGATGACGCCGTCAAGCATGTCGCGAAATTTTCCTCGTCTGCCGACCTTTACAGCGTCGTCAAAGGAGAATTCATAGCCATGCGGCTTGCCGCCTTGTGCGGCATCAGAGCGGCATCCGTCTCGCTCGTTCGCGCCGCAGGCAACGACGTGTTGCTCGTCGAGCGATTCGACCGGATCAAGGTCACGGGCGGCTGGCAACGCAAATCCATGGTCTCAGCGCTGACGATGCTCGCGCTCGATGAGATGATGGCGCGTTACGCCAGCTACCAGGATTTGGCGGAGATCATTCGCCACCGATTCACCGCGCCGTCGGAAACTCTGCGCGAGTTGTTCAGCCGCATTGTCTTCAACATACTTTGCGGCAACACCGACGATCATGCCCGCAACCATGCGGCATTCTGGGACGGGGCTAAGCTCACCCTCACGCCTGCGTACGATATTTGTCCGCAGGCCCGCAGTGGCCAGGAGGCCAGCCAGGCCATGCTCATCAGCGGCAATAACCGCATGAGCCGGATAGCGTCCTGCCTTGAAGCGGCGCATCACTTCCTGCTCAGCGCGCCGGAAGCTCTTGCGATTGTTGAAGGCCAGCTCCGATGCATTGCGGAGAATTGGCCGCGTGTCAGCGAGGAAGCTACGCTATCCGGCATAGATCGCAATCTGTTCTGGGGCCGACAGTTCCTCAATCCCTACGCTTTTACGGCGCTGGAAGGAAGCGCCGACGTTCTCCGCGCTCTGGCTGACGAACTACGCAACAGTGTTCACGCCTGATCCGGCGCTGGATTTCGGACAAGCTCGGCAAGCGCAAGACGCCACAATATGGACAACCCTTGCCGTGCCAGGACGAAGATTGAACAAACGGCTCTTCAACAGTGACAACGTGCACTGCGGAGAGATGTTGAGCTGACACCGCAAAAGACCAAGACGCGCGACTTCCCGCGATACAACTCCACATAACTGAGCGTCTACAAGCGGTGCAGCCAGCCAAACATCCAGCCATCAAAGCGATGATCGTCTGATCTTTTGCCGATGACATCACGTCGGGGAAGACTTGTTCGAGCGCTTGCCGCTTCATATCGATACCGGCCTGGGCGTAGCGCATCGTTAGTTCAGCCCGAGTGGCCTGGCCATCGACTGATGGTGGCGATGTCAACACCCGCCTTGACGAGGTGGATGGCCGTCGTGTCCCGCAAAGGGCGATGATGGATGCTCTTTTCCGCCATGGTGGTTCCTTCGCCCGCAGCCATGTGTGCGCAGCAAGTATCGAACACCGAACCGGGTGAGCAGTGTGGGGCGGTCGTTGCTTTGCTCGGCGGGACAGGGCGATACCAGACGAAGGTCACAATCGAAGATTCAGGATCCCTGAACTCGTGCATCCGTATTGAACATCAGCGAAAACAGAGCGTAATCCCGCTGTCCAGAAGGCGTGCGGCGGTCGATACGCGCCAGGACGCTCTTGATTTCCGGGCTCATCGAGATATCCGACAGGTGCCACCCACGCGCCCTCTTGAAGGGAAGTGTCACCACCAGTTGCAGCGTATCCTAATATTCGGGGTGCTCCGAAATCAGGAACCGCGCAAAGGCATGCATCGCCGCCAGCCTTGCATTGCGGGTCGCAACTGCCACGCTCGACCTCAAGTGATGTGAGAAAGCTGCCCATCCTGTCGGTATTGATGTCGGAGACCGCTTCTTTCAAGAATATCTTCCCGCTCTCCCGCGGCATGAGCCCGTGGCATGCTTCGGCCCAATGCTGTGGATTGATGTTTCTTCATGCCACAACCTCGCTGACGAGACCGCCGAAAGCCCCTTCAAAGCGGTCGGTGGCGATCTCTCGCAGCTTTGGAAGGTAGTGCATTGATTTTTCGTGGAATGGGGACCCTGTTTAAAGGGTGATTTTCGTCCAAACGGGACCCCTTAACGATGGGGTCATCAAGATGCCTCCGGCTTGATCGGAGGCATTTGTGTTTTGGATGTTGGTTTTAGAGACGATTGCAAAGATACGTCGGCTGTCGCTGGTCCAGGGGAAGTCGATCAAAGCGATCTGCCGTGAGCTGAAGATCTCGCGCAAGGTGGTGCGCAAGGTCCTGCGTTCTGAGGAGACGGAGTTCCGCTACGAGCGCAAGCACCAGCCCTATCCCCGCATGGGAGCTCGGCGTGAGACGCGGGACCGGCTGCTGTCGGCGAATGCGGCCAAGCCGCAGCGGGAGCGGCTGCCGGTCGCTTCGACGGCTTCCATTGCATTCCCCCGTCGGTGTCGAAGACCTGCACGGTGCGCTTCGACAACAACAAATACTCGGTGCTGTCGAGTGCCGTCGGTCGGCCCATCGAGATCCATGCTTATGTCGATCGGATCGCATCCGCCAGAGGATGGCGTGGTCGTGGGAGAACACGTTCGCTCCTTTGGCCGCAACGAGGTCGTCTACGATCCCTGGCACACGGCGCGCGCCGTTCCTTGGCTGGGTCGTGCGGTCGGCAATGGAGAAGGTGCGGCGCAGCTCAAGGCGGTTGATGACGTCGACCGGCAGATGGTGTTGATCCTCACCTGGGTGCTGACCGACGGATTGAGCGCGGTCGAGGCCGCCTGTCAGGAAGCCATCGAGCACGGTGCATCGTCGGCGCCGGTGATTCTCAACATCCTGGCCCGCAGCCGCGATCCGGCGCCGGGCACGATCCTTTCCATTCCCCAAGCGCTGAAGCTAGCTCACGAGCGGTCGCCGACTGCACCCGCTATGACAGTCTCAGGAGGACAAACAGCCATGGAACGCACCGAGGTACTGGAACTGATGGGAGCGCTGAAGCTCTACGGAATGCGCAGAGCCTATGACGAGATCATGGGCGCGTCGCCATCAAGCGACGGCACGAGCCGCCCAGGATTGTCGGTGATCTCTTGCAGGCCGAGATATCGGAGAAGCAGGCCCGCTCCATCAAATACCAGTTCGCTGTCGCCAAGTTGCCGCTGGCCAAGGACATCGACGACTTCGACTTCGCCGACACGCCGGTCACCCCCTGATGCGCGATCTCGCCCGGCCGCGCCTTCGTCGCCGATCAGCGCAACATCGTCCTGGTCGGCCGCCTTCACGGGTCACCCAACTCGCGCGGAAGGTCGACCGCATTGCGACGGGCGCGTGTCGACTTCCCAACAATGTCAGACAGGAGACGCAACGCTATCGGAGCGATCGCATTGCCCGAAACGATTTTCCCAGTTGGCACGACAATTGCGGTCCTATGCGCAAAAGCAAACTAGACCTGAGAGCCGCACCGCATGAATGTAGCCTCCCAATATCTGCCGCTTGTGGCGCATCACGAAGCCGGGCACGCGGTGGCCGCCATCGTTTTGCACCGTCAGACGTTCGACGACGACCGTGAACTCCCTGCTTTCTCAAGTGTTAGTATTTACCCCGACGCCGGTGACGGAGAGTGCGGTGGTGTTGTCGAAGGCGCGGTTTTTATTCAGCGCAAGGATTCACCTCGAAGCGAAAGCCGATTTTCGAGGACGATATGG
>NZ_RZTB01000015.1:0-65546 GCF_003997735.1 Mesorhizobium sp. M7A.F.Ca.MR.148.00.0.0
CATGTCGTCGTCGTCGGCGGCGGCGATACCGCGTCCGACTGCGTCGGCACCGCCTTCCGCCAGGGCGCGGTCCGCGTCACCCAGCTCGACATCCGTCCGCAGCCGCCGGAAAAGGAAGACAAGCTTTCGGTCTGGCCCTACTGGGCGACCAAGATGCGCACCTCGTCCTCGCAGGCCGAAGGCGCCGAGCGCGAGTTTCAGGTGGCGACGCTCGAGTTCATCGGCGAAGACGGCCAGCTGACCGGGGTCAAATGCTGCGAGGTCGACGAAAAGCGCAAGCCGATCGCCGGCAGCGAATTCGTCATTCGTGCCGATCTCGCGTTCATCGCCATCGGCTTTGCCGGGCCAGCCGCTCGCGGGCCGGTGTCGGAACTGGCCGGCCAGATGAAGATCGCCATTGACAGCCGCCGCTCGAAGAATGTCGAGGCCAATGACCGGGACTACAGGACCAGCGTCGAAAAGCTCTATGCGGCGGGCGACGTGCGGCGCGGCCAGTCGCTGGTCGTCTGGGCGATCCGCGAGGGCCGCCAGGCGGCGCGCGCCATCGATGAGGCGCTGATGGGATCGAGCGTGCTGCCGCGCTGAGTCCGTCTCGAGACCCTACTTGTGCGGCCACCTGAAGGCGCTTTCCGCCCTTCCGCTGCCCCGGGCAGCTTACGGACTGATCGCCGTGGTCGTTTCGGTTGTGGCCCCGGCCGCAGGCTGCCGCCTTGGCGGCCAAGAAAAATCGTCGGCGCGGCCGGGCGAAGCAGCGGGCGCCTTGCCCTCGACGACGAATTTTTCACCGGACCCGTCCGGCTTGGCCGGCGCTGCGGCACCGAGAAGTTCCGAACCGCCGTCGAATGCCGGTGATTGCGAGTCGGCGTCGGTAGCCGGGTCGGCGGCCTCAGTCTTTTCCTTCGAGGGTGGACTACGCTACTGGCCAGTACCGGCAACGCATCGAAGGAACTTTACAATCATAAAGGTACGTCACTGGTCTCGCGGCTCACCTATGACGATCTAGACGCGCATTCGAGTGAAGTCTTCTTCAACGCGATCCACAATCCGACTGGCATTTTCGTAAAGGCCTCCTCGGTGCGGGCGGCATCAGGGAGGGTTTTCTCATGACGAGGACTTCTTACGGAAATGGGGGGCTACTCAAACACATTCAGTGATCAGCGCGGGGGCGGCGTCAGCTATTTCACCGCCGATCTTGGATATAATTTCTTGAATTCACCGCGCTACCGCATCGGTGCTTTTGTTGGCAACAATTTCTGGCACGAGAGCTACGACGCTTTCGGTTGCACGCAGCAGGCGACCAACTGGGGAACCTGTGTGCCAACCGTCCCACCTACTTCAACCTCATCAGCCAGGACAACGATTGGCATTCGCTGCGACTCGGCTTGGCCGGGCAGACGCAACTCACCGAGCGACTCAGCCTTTCTGGTGACGTGGCGTTCCTCTTCACGCGGCTCGACGGCAAAGATCAGCACCACATGCGCCCCAAGATCAAGCTAATTCCCGAAGACGGCGATGGGCATGGCGTCCAGCTCGAGGCGATGTTGCGGCCGTGGCGAATAACGGCACCGCTCATTTCGAAGAGGCAATGGGCGGTCGTGGTTCCCCGCAGGCCGACGATTGGAAGGCAAAGCGCTACGGCGTTTTCGTGCAGGCTAGCATCAAGTTCAACTGAGAGAGCAAGAACCGAGGAGAGCGGCGATGCCACTCCAGCTCATTACGATCGTTGGATCAACAGAAGGAAGTTTTCCGAAGAGTTCTGCAGGCGTGCGCAAAGTCGCCAGACAAAGTTCTCTCGGTCCATAGTGTACGTGCCGTCACGCCCGTTCTCGACATGGTTGAATGATACGTCCCGCGCGATCGATCAAAGTCGTTTTTCATTGGTTTTCCGGAAATCGCGGGTAGCACAGCGTGCTGTGACCCTCGCCTGCTGGTTTTCTGTCAACGCGCAGATGAGGGAGAATGAGCGTACAGCAAAAATCATCAGTGCTGTCGCTTTCGCCAAAGCCCGCCGCAGCTAAACGGGGTCCCACGCCCGGTAGCGCCCCCTGCCGGTCACCTCACGGATGCCGAGTTCGGCACCAGCCCGAGCGCAGCGCGCTGGCTAATTTTCAGCTCGGCCGCGACCAGGCCTGCCGACACCAGCGGCCGCGCCAGCACCAGCTCGATCAGCGCCGGCAGGCTCGAGTTTTTTGCGCCGGTTCCTGAGCCGGCGCTCCATCTGGCTTTTGGCCAGCGCCTGGATGATTGCAAGGCTGAAACAGTCGATGGAACGCCCCTCCAGCGAAGCCGAACCGGACGAGGCGCGCGCGCCAGGGCCTTCGCCTGCCATCGGCACGCTGGGTTTAAGTGCTTGGGGTGACACGGCGTGATCTCCGCCGTTGGCGGGAACAGGGCAGTGCAATAGTACTGCCCTGTTCCTTTTGATCAGAGGCCAGTGCGGATTTCTTCGGCAAGCGCCCTCAACGTCGTCTCGACGTCATCGCCGTTTGCCATCTTCTGCATCGCCACGGCCCATGCGTTCATGGCTTCGCCGAAGCCGACACGCGGTGTGAAAGCCAGCGCGGCTTGATCCTGTATCTTTTTGAAGCTGTCAACGAAGTTGTTGAACTCGGGCTGCGAAGCGTACTTAGTCTAGGTATCGTCCTGCCAGGTCGACGTGCGCGGCGGATTGACGAGCTGGCCAGCAAGGGCACCCTTGAGCGCCACCTGCTTGGAGGTGGCCCACGGGATGAACAGCCAGGCCGTGCCCTTCTTTTCGGAAGCCGCGTTCATGGCGAGAGCCCAGATCCAGATGTCAGAATCCAAGCTCGTGGCGCTCGGTGCGTGCAGCGGCGGAGCGAAGGCGATCTTGCCGGATGCCGGCTTCCCCGCAACATCGTTCCAGAAGCCGAACATTTTTGAGTCGATCGTCATCGCGCTGCGGCCGGACGAGATGCCGTCCACGACCTGGTTCCAGTTATCATTGGCGAAGGAAGGAGCCGCGCACTTCTTGATCATGTCCGAATGTAGTCGTATCCAGCATCGGTAAGCTTCGGATCACTCAGGTATTTGTCCAGCAGGCGCCACTCGGAGCGAGGTCCTACGCGGGCTGAATGCCAGTGCCGAACACATCCCATGCTGGCGACTTCGTCGTCAGTTGGATCGTCATCTTGTTCCAGTAAGAATCGTCTGGGTAGAGTTCCGGCGTGACCTTGATGCCGGGTCAGCTTCTCGAACTCCGGAAAGTTGCGCAGCGAGAGCATCCGCATAGGGGTGGATGTCGTAGGCCCAAGTTATGCTGGTCCCTTCGAATTGACGCCAGTTCACGGTGTCGGCAGCGGCCGAATTAGTGAGCGATGCCGAAACGGCAAGAAACGCCAAGTCAAAAGCAAGCTGTTTGCGAAGCGACGCGCACCTGTAACGAGTACGGGGAATGAGCGACCCATGTAATCCTCCCTGGGGCATTTTGCCAATTTTTGGGTCCACTCCTCCATCCCGAGTTTGCTCATAGCCACAATAAGCGGTTTCCAACGACCTCGCTCTGAATGCACCAGGCCAACTGGGTAAAAACGGGTAACCGGCACTTAAAGGCGATGTAGTATCGCCACCAGAAATACTGCTCCGTGGTGCTGGCCTTTGCCTGGGGGCGCAACACGGCAACTACCCGCTCAAAACGGTTGGTCCTCTACCTCTTATTCACCGTCGCTTTCCTCGCGGCCTAACCCGGCCGGAATATCCGTTGCCAGAAAAAGGCCTCGCGGCCGGTTCGAGGCGCATCCCTCCTCCGAAGCAGCACGCTCAAGTATCGTCACAAGCCCCGAGCGCTTCGCGTTCGGCGATGTCCAAATTCCGACAATGTCGGATACAGTCAGATCTACTGGATTGCGTTTGAATGGTTTTCTCATTTGGCACAGTACATGCGGGTCATCCGCAAAACACGTGACCGACCAACAAGAGTTCGCATGATCACCTTACCACAACATACAGCCGCCGCGGAACAATCACTTGGCCCCTGATCGCCCGCCCCGGCACCACAACCGGAGTCATCGATGTTCTGACAGGCTGCCCAAGGATACCTGCTGCAACAGGGCTTGCCCTGGTGACGACCACTCCGGCTCCGCCGGTTACCGACGAGGGCAAAGTGACGGATTTCCTGCTTTTCAACGGCATGGAGGTGGCTGTCATTCCCGACCACCGCGCCGCTCGTCACCGATATGGTCTGGTGCAGGATCGGCAGCGCGGATGAGCCGCCGGGGATATCTGCATGTCTTCGAGCATCTGATGCTCAAGGCGCCTCATGACGAGCACGGCTCCGTCGCCTGGAGAGATTGAACCCAAAGGGAGATTCAGATGTCTGAAGCGAATCAGGAAAAGTTGGACGCATTCTTGGGGAAAATGGTCGGCGATCTCGGTGCGATCGCAACGGGCGCGGGAGTCCTGCTGGGGGACAGACTCGGCCTGTTCAAGGCATTGCGCGAAGGCGGCAAGATGACGGCCGCCGAACTTTCGACACGCACCGGCACCCAGGAACGCCTCGTAAGGGAATGGCTTTCCGGGCAGGCGGCGGCGGGTTACGTCGACTACGATGAAGCGAGCGACAAATTCTATCTCAACGCCGAGCAAGAGCTGGTGTTCGCTGATGAAGACAGCCCGGCCTTCATGGCAGGCGCATTCGAGTTCCTGTCCGCGCTGTGGCTCGATGAAGAAAAGGGGAGGCAGGCATTCCAGTCCGGCAAGGGCGTCGGGTGGCACGATCATAGCGCGTGTCTGTTTCGCGGTACGGAACGGTTCTTCCGTCCAGGCTACAATGCCAATCTGATCGACTCCTGGCTGCCGGCCTTGGAGGGCGTCGTCGAGAAGCTCGAACGCGGCGTGGACGTCGCGGATGTTGGATGCGGTCATGGTGCATCGACCGTGCTCATGGCACAGGCCTTCCCCAATTCGCGCTTCGTCGGCTTCGACTATCATGCCCCCTCGATTGAGCGCGCCCGCAAGGCGGCCGAGGTAGCCGGCGTCGGCGTTAACACGCGGTTCGACGTGGCGGCCGCCAAGAGCTATCCCGGAACGTATGACCTCGTCACATTCTTCGATTGCCTTCACGACATGGGCGACCCGACGGGCGCCGCCACCCATGTCCACGGATCGCTCAAGCCGGACGGCACGTGGATGATCGTCGAGCCGTTCGCGCATGATCATCTGGCGGCGAACCTCAATCCCGTCGGCCGCGTTTACTATGCCGCTTCCACTTTCGTGTGCACGCCCGCATCCGTGTCGCAGGAAGTCGGGCTCGCGCTTGGAGCCCAGGCCGGTGAGGCGAGGCTGCGCAAGGTTGTGACCGGCGGCGGCTTCAAGCGATTGCGTCGCGCCGCGGAGACACCGTTCAACATGGTGCTGGAGGCCCGCCCTTAGCGTGGCCGTCGCCAGAAATTGCAGCTCATCGCATTTGATTGAAGATCACCGCCAAAAATCCGGACGCATCGGGGACATTTTCAAGGCGCCTGGGTTCACGCAGAGGTCGCTGCCGAGTTGTGTGCCAAGAGTCCCATACGTTGCGGCTCAGAAAGGACCCGACGCACGGCTACGAACATGCCCATAGTGATGGCCGCTATAATCACATATGCCCACCATGGCGCGTTCACAAAGCTGGTAAGCCACGTCGCACCGAACGCGCTTACGACAAAAACGAGAGCCTCGATAAAATGACTGAGCCTGTACACATTCAGTCGTCTCATCCTCATACCACCCATCCAAAGACTGAGCTTGTTGCGCTACTGCGACAGAGCCTAACATATTGGAGAGCGCTCACTATTTCTATGCTAAACAGTCTCGCCTGAGTATATGTTTTGAGTCGCTAATTATGGAATTCTGCCAGTCTGCATTTCCCCCTGATCTGATGTAGAGCAGCTTCTAAGTGGGAATTAGTCCCCCATCGACCGGATCGGGCGACACGAACATGCGCTGAAGGCTTGGCGGAACGGCTACTGGGACCATGATGCTACTCGAATGCAAGATCGTGTCAGAACGTCCCGGGAAGGCTGCAGGCAGGGGATGTCAGGTCAATCAGCCTATAGATATGATACCGCCCATTCGCTGAGACTTCACGATGGGCATAGGAGGTGGGAATTCGTGCCTTGAGATGGACGCGGCTGTCGGAGCAGGCGAGCACGGCAGCAGCGATGGCCTGAACCTTCGGGCCGCTGACAAAAACGTTCACCACCGCACGCGAGCCGAACCCGTCGAGATACGTCTCGAAAGCATCGAGGTGGGCCATCAGCCCGAAAGCCTGGATGTCGCGAACTTCGCCATCTTCGAGCCGGTGGGTTTCACGTACCTTGGCCACCTGTTGATCGAGCAAAGCATCGATATGCGCATTCTTCTCGCTTCTTGGGACGAGGAGCGAGATCCGTTCCGGACTGACGATATCGATCAATCCGTAGAATACGTCGGCATCTCCTCCGATCCCCACGAGCAGGACTTTCTCTTCGCCCATTCCTCCGCTGCCTTGAAGATGAGGGACGGTGACGTATCGGTCCAAGCCGCTGGAAAAATCCTCTTTGCCGATCGCGTTCCCGTAGATACCTTCGGCGTACCCGAATTCGAGAGACTGAATCGACATTTTCTTGAATGCCACCGCAATCAGCCATTGGATGTAGATTCGCGGCATCGTCGAGCACTCGACGAAAACCTTCCGCAGGCTTCCTTCGTATGAGCCACATGAAGCGGCCATCTGAGTGAGCAGGTGATCGAGGAGATTGATGTTCTTCTGATACTCGATGGAAGGCTCGAGGGTGATCGCAGTCACTTCGACGCCCCATCGGGTACCCATAGCGATGAGCTTTCGCCGGTTTTCTTCGACGGCTGGGACGTTCGCTTCCTTCAGAGCAAAGTCCAGAACCACGATTTTGCCGACCTTCAGGTCAAGATGGTTTTCGAACGCGGCGAAACGCGTTTCCCATCCAAGCGCGACGATCGCGATATCTGCCTCCATCGTTTCGCAGGTACCTGCATCTCTCGCCTTCTCAGTGACGGCCAGATGGCCGAAGACTCGATACTCGACAGTTGAAGCGGTCATTCGAGATCGCTCTCGAAAAGCGAGTGCTGGAATTCGGTCTTGAGTGCGGGCCGCGCGACGAGCTCCTTAAACACCGAGTCGGCCCAGTCTTCTGGGAGCCGATGCCTGGTAAAAAGCAGGTCGACCATCTGCGCCGCAGGGATTGTGTTGATTTCGTACGGGCCGCGATAGGAGAACCCGAAGTAAGGTGCAAATCGCCGATGCAATCTGATCAGCATCTCCTTCGATGCGGGGTCGGCGCGGTCCACCTCAAAGTTGCCGGCGGCGGAGACCTCCCGGATAAACCCATCCCTTTCCGCCCGACGCAGGACCTCGTCCAGTTTTCCGCTGGGTTGCTCCAGTCGGTTCACCAGCGAGCGCATTTCCTTTAGATCAACCCTGAAAATGCCTCTCTCTGTCGTTCCTAGAGCATTTTCTTCGGCAAACTCTGTCTGGAGGCGAGCGGTCAGGTAACCCAACGCCCGCACCATGCGCACGCTCTCTTCTTCGTACGGATGTGAAAGCGCCTGAAGTCCATCAAGCTTCCGTTGAGAGGCGGCGTTCACAGCCTGTCTCTGCTGTTCGAGATGAATCTGTAAATCCGAGTTGATGAATTCCACCAGTTTTCGTGGATCACTGGAACTCGGAACACTGCGGCGGAAGATCTCTCCCATTATATCAAGGAAATCGCGTATACAGACGTCGCTCAATGATGTGATGATCTGGTGCCCTACGTACGGGTAGTCATGCAGACGCAGCATCTGGCACGCTTTCAGAAAAGCCCATCCCTGTTTCCGGGCGATCGACCTCTTCAGATTTGAAGCATCCGCCTTGCTCATGGGCCGGCGCTTGATTTCCGGGTTCATGAGCGCGAGCGCCAGCCCTTCGGCATAAGGGCGCGCTTTTCGATCAAGAAGGAATTGCTGCTGATCCGCCGTCCTCAAATTCACGGAGAGGAATTCACGTGCTGCATCAGCAAGTGCCACAAGCTCTTCTCTGCCCTCGGAATGACCCGATATGATAACCCGCTCGATGATGTCATTGACGGAAAGCCGCCCCAGCCGGTTTTTGAGCGAAAACGCGCTGAGCGCATCGTTGCGCTTGAGATCACTCCGCAGATGGTCAGGAAGCGCATAGTAGAGCCGAAGCGACGACACGTTCTCGCACAGCGTGGCGAACTCCCTCGGATCGACTGAATCAAGATTCTCGACGTCCCGGTCAGCATTCGAGAGCGACTGGCCGGGTATGATCGTCCGGATCGTGTCGTAAAGGCCGCCGATGTAGGCGAGGACCCATTTCACATTGCCGCGCGTCTTCCTCACCAAGGTGTTCAGGAACTGCTGTTGGAGCGGTGTCAGTGCCTCACAGTCGTCAATCAGGATCTTGAAGAAGGGCGCCCTGTCACCGGCGAAAGATGGGCCATTTAAAAGTGGGGTGATCGCGGTCGCGACCTTGTTAATGATCGCGCCAGGGTCTGTCGCTCTGAAGCCGGTCGCTCCCTCATCGGCGGCAAAGAAGAACGCGTTGAAGCATTCGTCGACGTACCGGGTTATCCCACCCCGCAGCTCATCTATGCTGAAGAAGTCGAGACGGGCAGGTTGGGGTATGAAGTGCAGCACTTCGCGATGCAGTGCCAAGGCGACGTCCCTATCTTCAGAGGCCCGGTATTTCAAGTGGCTGTCGCGTCTGAGCTGGCTGATGCTCTCGAGCAGGCGTTCGACTATCTTCAGCTCCAGATAGTGAGAGAAGATTACGAATTGCCGCGGGATCACGGCGGCCGTGTCGAAGCGTATCCGCTCCGGAATGAGGTTCAGAACCGCGTTGTCGATTAGGGGCGAAAATGTCTCATTGAGCTGGAAGAAGACGCCATACCAGCCGAGCTTGCCGACTTGGTCCGCGAGACTTTTGTCTTCGAGGATATGAACTGTGGAAAGCGAGCGAAGAATACTGGTCTTGCCGCTGCCTCTCGTCCCTGCGACGAAGACCGGCTTGGCGGCGGCAGAAATCAAGGCCGACTTCTGACTGAACCACAGTATCGGGCGACTTTCGTACTCGATCCTGTTGGGGCCGAACGGATTCTCCATCTCTATTCGTCCCTTACCTTAATGCGCCAAGCCGAGTTTGCCTTCGTGAGGCCGTCTATCTCGACGAAGCGCGCCGCTTGGAGCATCAGAAGAGAGTCTTCCAAATCTAGCCCGAGCTCGGCGGAGGCGGCAATCTCAGTGATCTCGTCCCAGAAGAGTAACCCATTCCCGCGCCTGGTGGCATGGTCGCGCAGTCGGCGCATCAGGTCAAACGTGTCGTTGTTCAGAAAGGCCTTGCCGTTGGACATAGTCGAGATGAAGCAATGTTCGCCTTCCATGACCGTCCCGTCGGCGACATTGGTGCGGTAGGGTATAAGTCGGATGCCGACGAGCTCTCCCTGGTGCTGAGATGCAGATCAATTTGCCGTCCGGAAACCTTGGATCGTTGACGATCTCGACCGGATCGGCATGTATGTGTCCATGCAGGTAGACGATAGGCTTGTTGCCCTGCAGCAGCTGAGTTCTGACAAATCCGCTGTTGAGCATCTCCGCGTATGGCGTAATGCGCGGAGTCTTTTGTGGCAGCAGATTGTGATGGCCGATCATGATGCCGTAACGCATGTCGGGCTGCTGGAGCAATTCCTGTAGGCCTGCAAGCATCTCACGCGAGATGTATGGCGTGTCCATCTGACCGTAATACTCGTCGTCGGACGCCTCCTTGTCTGGATCGCTGGGAGGTGTCGCGGGCGAATGTCCCGAGGTGTCCGGCGAACCGAGATCTACAGGTTCTGTAGAAGGACCGAGTGCCTCGAGACGATCACGAAGGAACGCGGGAAGGTTCTGAAGCTCCCAACTGCCTATCGCTGTGTTGACGAGGATGAAGTTTGCGCCTGCGGATCCTGTCGGAAGTCTGAAGTGCACGGGTTGGTCCACGGGAACGGTCTGCCAACCCAAGCGGGCGGCTAAACTCGCCATTTCGCTGAATTTCTCAGTCGGTCCAAGTTCGCGCGCGTCATCACGGTTCACATCGTGATTTCCCGGTACGAATATCAACGGAAGCGCCTTTGAACTGCGCCCCTGTGCGCGGCAGAGCAACGTGAAATGCTGGAATGCCGAAGCAATGAAAGTCTTGTCGCCACGGCTCGTGAAATCCCCCATGAAGGCGATCGAATCCAAGGGCTTCGAAGTCGTCAGCCGCCGAAGCTTCGTCAAGACGGCACGCAGCGAAGACGCGCGTAGCTTCTGCGTTATTTTCGGAGCGAACTTGCTATCCTTGGCATCGATGTTGCTAGAGGAAGGATGCCAATCCGGATAGTGAATATCGCCTACTTGAAGGATTCGCACCCGTCGCATAACTCGCCCCCCCGCCGAGAGCCATAGACTAATCCGTTCGCTTTTGCCAAGCGCGAAACGATCATCCGACCGCATCGCCTGGAAAGCGCGTTTATCTTTTTGTTGGTAATGGAGAGGCACGACGCAATTGTGCCCCCGGTTGCTTGTCTGCCCACCAAATGGGCACTCAATCTGGGCGCATGGCTTATGATTTCTCGAGTTTGTCCCATAACGAGTTTGAGGATTTGGCCCGCGACCTCGTAGGTCGCGAGATCGACAAGCGTTTCGAGGCCTTTCCCGAGGGACCGGACGACGCGATGGATGGTCGACATGCCCTTGCCGGCGGCGACATTGTGCAGGCGAAGCACTACCAGCGGTCAGGCTTCTCGGCGCTGAAATCCAAGATGAAGAGCGAGCGCACAGCCATTGATGGCTTGGCGCCCTCGCGATACTTCCTCGTCACGTCGGCTTCGCCCGCGGCAGGCGGACACCGGCATGCGCAGCAGGATGAAGCCAGTGAGGGCCAGTAATACACGACAATAGTCATTAGGCTAGAGTACAGTCGCCTTGGGAGGCTGTTCGAATTCAATCCGGCGCTTTTCGGCATCCTTTTTTCGTTTGGTGGTGTCGATACGATATTGGTCAATTCCATCAAGATCGCTCTTCATATCGTTTGGTGTTGGAACTGGAATGGCCTTGGCGGACGCCATGTCATGTCCAGAACGCTCCGAAACTCGCTTCATGGCCCAATAGATTCGCTTGTGGTCTTCGTCCTCGACCACCACACCCTTCAGGCTCTGTGTCTTGACATCGCTGTTAAATCGCTCGACGACTTTACCGAGCAGGATTTCTTCAACGAGCCTCTCCCAGGTTTCCCGAAGATCGCTGTAGAAATCCTTCGCTGACCTTCGCCAAGCATCGGTGGTGAAATCAGTGGCGCCGTCGAAGCTCTTCAGGCGCGTCTTGAGAGTCTCGATGCGCTTCGTGACAGACTGTGCGATCCACGGCTCGTCAGTTTCGCTAATCAAGCCAAAACCGGCAGATTCGGACTTGTTGATGTAGTTTCGAACAAGGGGAATCGGCGGATTGGCCTGCGCAGCTGCGTCAACCACCTCGTTGAAGAACAGAAGATTATGGGTGAAAATAATAATCTGACGTCCTGTGGCCGCTTCTTTTACGAGCCTTGCCGCGACCCGCCTGATCCGAACATGGTCGAGAGATGACACGGGGTCGTCGATGATCATGCCTTGACGCGATGTGTCTCCTCCGACCTCGGCTAAGAAACAGGCCAGGGCAAGCGCGCGCTGCTCTCCTTCGCTTAAGACCTTGCTGTTTGAGATCGCTTTTGCCGCGTTGAGCCCGACCTCGAAATAGCTCTGCCCATCTTGACTACGATCATTAACTGCGAACGGGATGTGCGTTAACGCCAGAGTCTCAATCTCGGCGACGACGCGCTTTTCGAGATCCTGCATGACGAGGCTTCGTCGAAGCGACGTCATCTGCCGTGACACCGAGCCTGTTTCGACAGCATCGCAGCATGAGAGAAGCTTGCGCCGCTCTTCGAGATTCGCCAAGCGCGCGAGAACGATGGTGAGATCGTCGCCCAGTTTTTTCCGATCCTTGAGTGTATCGCGACGAGCTCGATCGGTAGCGCGGTTCCCGTCGTCGGCCGCTGCCTTGTCGTCCGTCAGCGCTTCGGCCTCTAGCGCCTCCGCCTCCGTTCGGAGTTTCGATGCAACTGGCGCCGCAAGTTGCGGGAACGCAGCGTACTCGGACAGCGCAGCCGCAACGACAATTGCATCACGCCTTTTACCTGCCTCGACATAATATGCCGAGATCAGGGCCACCATCGCCTTGCGTGCGGCGGACAGATCGCCAAACTCTCCGAGAGCCGCCTCAACCGCCTCCCCGGTCGCAATGGTGAGTCCTTTGATTTGGCGCAGGGCCTCTTCATGGGCAATAGATGCGACTTGCGCCGCCTTATTTGCGGCGCCCGTTACGAAGTCATTGAAGGATTGGATCCGCCCCGCGGCGTCCGCCGTCATCGGCTCCTGGCAGAGCATGCAACGATCGCCTTCCTGATCTGGCAAGTGCTGATGATCGATGCCAGTGACGCTCGCTAAATAGGCTCGTGCATGGTCGAACATATACCGCCAGGGAGAAAGCCCAACGCCGCTCAACGGCATAGTCGCGAACGCTCCTGAGGCGGCAAGTTGTGCAGCCTGCGCTGTAGAATCGGCTGTTGCATATAGATTGCGATAAATCTCGAGGGCCGCCGCTGAGAGAGCCGCGTCGATCTGTTCAGATGCAGTCAGCAGTTTTTCCAAGGCCGCCTTGGCACGCCGACGCTTTGTCGCCATCGTTGAAGGGTCGCTTGCCAGAGCCTGTTCGAGGCCAGCGAGATCAGCCATGTCCTGCTCTGAGAGGGCAGCGAGGTTTTTGATTTCGGCTGCGGAAGGCATCACGTCCTTTGACTTGATTTCGAGACGAGCCAGCAGCTTTACGACCGCGCCGGCAGCTGTGTACCCACTCGGCAATGGTGTCTTTAGGTTCTTTTCGATCGCTTTGATTTCTTCCCGGAAGTCGGCTTCGAGCTCGGTGCGGTGACGTCCATGGCTTTCGAGAAGCGCGATGGCTGCGGGCAGAAAACCGATACGGTTTTGCTTATCGACGTAGAGGCGAGCGTTCGCGGAGTCGAAAACGGAGATCCGTGCAATTGACGCGGGGGGCAGCGTTCCGTCCTTCCAGGTTATGGGGGTCGGTTCCGTAGCACCCTCTTCGAGAAACCGGACAAGCACTTCGGCTGGCGGTTTGGTGCCGATCTCGAACACGTTGCCAAGAAGATCATCCGCCGTCAGACTACGGCAAAGCTTCTTCGCGATCCGGCAATAGCCGCTCTTTCCGCTTCCATTGTCGCCGTAGATAATGGTGATGCCATCGGTGGCGAAACGCAGTTGCTGCTCTTCGGCGAGGCGGTTCAAATGCTTGACGGGGCCGAGTGAGCAAAGCACCGCGCGCGGCTCGTTCGAACTGTTGGCCCTCAAATGCTCCGCCGAGAGCGGAGAGCATTCGGGCAGATCAGCGGTAAATCCACCGACGTGGCGGACCCGAGCTGTTACACCGGCCTTATCCTCCTGCTCGAGGTTGAAGCCCGGCCGCGCGGCGTGTCTTCTTAAGGCATCCCTAATCCAGTCGGGCTGCTTATCCGCCCATTCCAAAAGTCCAACCTCGGCCATTCCTGCCCCCCGAATCTTACCATCATTATACTTATTGATCTGTCCAGATTCGATGAATTCGCTTGTCTGGACAAATTTTCCTCGCGATCGCACATAGAGTGCTGGAGATGTACCAAATAAATGACCTCCCCCCGCGCCGCTAGGTCAGCAAACAAATGCTTCAGCGATCAAACGTCTCCACAACGACATCAGCAATCAAAGGCATTGGACCGCGCGCACGAATTTAGGTAGCCGGCAACGCGTACGAGGAGATAGAGCTGGAAGTGCGTGCCTTTCGATAGTCTATGGGCGGAATTCGACCGCCTCACCGATAGGCCGATCGAGGTTCGCCGTCACTGTCGGGCTGGGTCCGAGTCCGCGATAGGCGCCACGACAGCGCTCGCGATAGGCGCGCAACGCTTGGTCCATGGCGCCCGGACCGCCACACATTTGCGGATGACGTCCTGCCCGTCTTGGGTTTCAGCAGCGTGCGCCGGCGCTCCGATTTCCGCGACTTTTGGATCCCCTCCAATCGTGACGACCGATTATCGCCTGTCTCCATTTCGACCGTTATCTGGGCGGTAACACTTTTAGAAATCTATGCTGCTGGACATAAGCGGCGACCATACCGAGAATTTACTTTCAAATTCTGGCGGCAAAGTTCTATCGTAAATGAAAATAGGGGATGGGGTATGGAAACGAGTTCGGAGACTGGCGATGCTGCCGGTATATCAGCCGCGCCCGTAATAGAAGTCGTGGCGGACATCGCCGCCAGCTTTACATATGCGTCCTTCCAAAATGCTATTCCGGTGATCCGGTCTATCGCGCTCAACAACCCGACCCAGCAGGGTTTCGAAAAATGCACTCTCGAGCTGACATCGAACCCCCCTTTTTTGCGCGCCAAAAGCTGGACAATTGATCGGATCGTTGCTGGCGACCGGCTTCCCTTAAGCGATCGAAAAATCGATCTCGACGCCGGCTATCTGGCCGGTCTCAACGAGGCTGAGCGCGGGGAGATAACGTTGCGCCTAACCTCAGGAGGCGCAGTGCTGGCCGAGCAGCGCGTTGCGGTGCGCCTGCTTGCCCGCGACGAATGGGGTGGCGTCGTCGATATGGCGCAATTGCTCGCCGCATTCGTCATGCCGAACGACCCGGCGATCGCAGGACTGCTGCGTTCCGCAGCGGAGCTGCTCGCAGCGCATGGTCATCCTTCCAGCCTCGATGGCTATCAAAGCGGCAATCCGCAACGCGCATTCATGCTGGCGGCCGCAATTTATTCGGCCATTGCTGGCCTATCGCTGCATTATGCAGAGCCACCTGCGAGCTTCGAAAGCCGCGGCCAAAAAATTCGACGTCCCTCAATTATTACGGCAGAAAAGCTGGCAACCTGTCTCGATACCAGTCTGTTATTCGCGTCCGCCCTGGAGGCGACGGGCTTGCATCCCGTCGTTTTGATGTTTCAGGGACACGCGGCCGTCGGCGTCTGGATGACACAAAGGACGCTCGCCAACGCCATTGAACCCGATGCCATGGAGGTCCGCAAGGCGCTGGCATCGCGCGAACTCATCGTGTTTGAGACGACAGGCGTGACGCATCGGCCGGCGATGACGTTGGAGGCTGCCCAACACGCAATCGAACAGCGGCTCGACGAAACGCAGGTAGCCACCTTTGTCGCAGCCATCGATATACGCCGCTCGCGCAGCGGCGGCATCACACCGCTTGCTTCGCACGAACCGACGCGCCGCAGCGTGGATGCAGAGGTGGCAACCGAAATCGCGTTGCCGTTGCCAGCCGCACCGGCCGTGGTAGCCCTGCCGGTCGAGATCGTCGAGGTAAAGCCGACGACAGCGGCCGGACGGATCGACCGCTGGCAGAAAAAGCTCCTCGATTTGACACTGCGGAACCGCCTGCTCAATTTTCCGGACTCCAAGAAGACAATTCCGTTTCTTTGTACTGACGTCGGCTACCTCGAGGACCGTCTGATGGCAGGCGCTTCGATCCGGCTGATTTCGCTCCCCGAACAGAATCCACTGGGCGAGCGGGATGCTGTCCTCTATCGCGAGGTGCACGGACGTGACCTCCAGCGTGGCTTTGCCGCGGAAGCGCTTCTGCGCGACGAGCTCCCGTCGACGCTCGATGGGCGTCAATTGGAATCCCGGCTGATCGATCTTTACCGGCAAGTGCGCAACGATTTTGCCGAGGGCGGCGCGAATACGCTCTTCCTGGCGGTCGGCTTCCTGCGCTGGAAGAAGAAGGCCGAGGACGAGCGCAGCTATCGCGCGCCATTGCTGCTCGTACCGGTCAAAATCGAGCGCCGCAGCGCAACATCGCATTTTACCTTGCGCTTCCATGAAGATGAACCGCGATTCAACGCAACCTTGTTGCAGTTTCTCGAACGCGACTTCGAGCTCAAACTGCCACAGTTTTCCGGTGAGCTGCCCGAGGACGAAAGCGGCGTTGATGTGCCGAGGCTGCTCGGTCTTATGCGCCAGGCAGTGCGCGACGTCCCCGGCATGGAGGTGGTGGACGAGACGGCGCTGTCGACCTTTTCCTTCGCCAAGTTTCTCATGTGGAAGGATCTGGTCGAGCGTACCGATGCGCTGCGCGAAAACCGTGTCGTGCGCCATCTGATCGACACGCCGGAGATAGCTTTCGAGGGCAATGGCGCATCATTCCGCGACGAGCGCGAACTCGACCGGCACTATGCCCCGTCCGACATGGTTTTGCTGCTGCCGGCCGACTCCTCACAGACCGCCGCAAGTCTTGCCGCCGCTGAGGGTCGCGATTTTGTCATCATCGGTCCTCCCGGCACTGGCAAGAGCCAGACCATTGCCAACATGATTGCCAACTGTCTTTCAGTTGGCAAAACCGTGCTGTTTGTGGCCGAGAAGACGGCGGCGCTCGATGTGGTGTATCGCCGCCTGCGCGAACATGGCCTGGGCGCGCATTGTCTCGAACTCCATTCCAGCAAGGCGGACCGACGCAACTTTCTCACCCAGCTCAGGATCAGCTGGGAAAGCGGCGTGCGCGTGGACGCAGCGGAGTGGATTGCGATCAACGAGCGGCTTCGCGTCCGTCGCGACGAACTGAATGCCTATGTCGAAGCGCTGCATCGGCACCATGTCAATGGTCTGACGCCTTATCTGGCGCTCGGCATCGCTCTCAAGAACAAGCGGCAGCACGCTCCGAGATTGTCCTGGCCATCGCGCGATTCCCATGACGAGGCAAACCGGCTGGCGCTGGAGCATATTGCCGCCGAAACAGGTCTCGCATTTCAGTCGGTGGAGATGCGGTCGGTCTTGCGTCTTATAGATGTCACCGAGTGGACGTCAGGCTGGCAGGACAATTTGCTCGAAGGGGCAAAGACCCTCAAGAATGCGTCCGAGGTTCTAGCGACCGCACTCGACGCCTTCCTGGTGAGCATCGGCCTGCGCGCCAAAGGCGACGCGTCAAAAGCGGAGCTCGAAGCGCTGCGAAAACTAGCAGCGGCACTCCAGGACAGTGCCGGCTATGACGTCAGCATTGTCTTTGATCGAGATTTCGCCCAGTTGCGGGGAGCCCTCGCCACTCTCAATGAGGCAATCGGAGACTATCGCAAGTCTCGCAAGGACCTGTCGGCCCGCTATGACGAGGCTGCCGTTGCGCGCATACGGGTGGAGGACATAGAGCAGCAATGGCAGCAGGCCGCTTCTGCATTCTGGCCAAACAGTCAGTTGGGCAAACGCAAAGTCCAGAAGCTGCTTCAAGGCTATGTCACAGAGGGGGTAGCCGATCCTCAGCACGACTTGCTGCTGTTGCGCCTGATGCAGGACCGCCGGGCCACTGTCGAAGCCAACATCCTATCTGGGAAGCCGATCGGATTTGCCGCACTTGATACCGACACCCACCGTATCGATCAGATACTCTCGATGGCCGAAAGGCTTCGACAGACGCTACGCCTGCCCGGCCTCGGCACGGAGGATTTCAAAGCGCTCCTGCAAGCAACCGCCCCGAGCCTGCGAAGCGGTGCAGCAGATAGCACGATGCGCTATGGGGCAGCCCGCTTCCTTGCGGCTTCTGCAGCATTCGAGGCTGCCAAGACCCAATTTGCGATCCCTGCTGGAAAGACGCCTTCTTGGGCAGAACATGATAACCCGCTGACCGAATTGACGACTGCGATGGGAGACTTGCTCGACGCCCGTCATCTTCTCCGGGACTGGACTTCGTGGTGCGGCATTCGTCGCAGGGCTGTCAGTCACAATCTGGGAGCGTTGGTCGACGATATCGAGGCGGGTCTAGTGCGACCAGCTGAAGCTCAATCCGCGTTCCGCCTGGCCTATGTACGCTGGTGGCTGCCGGCCACGCTGGATGCCGATCCGGTGCTGCGGAATTTCCGTCGCTTCCAGCACGAGCACGCCATCGAAGATTTCCGGGAAATCGACGATCTTGTCCGCGCTCAAGCAAGCCTTCGCGTCATCAGTGCCATCGCTCATGGTTTGCCGGCTGTGCAAGGCGTCCCGCGCAATTCCGAGTTGGGCCTGTTGCGCCATCAGATGGAATTGCAGCGGCCCAGCCGGTCAATCCGCGAGATGATTGGCGCGATGCCGACGAGCTTTGCCAAGCTCGCGCCGTGCATGCTGATGTCCCCTCTTTCAATCGCTCAATATCTACCGCCCGACCAAGCCCTGTTCGACGTGGTGATTTTCGACGAAGCATCGCAGATCACCACCTGGGACGCCGTCGGTGCCATCGCGCGAGCCCATCAAACCATAATCGTAGGCGATCCCAAGCAGTTGCCGCCCACCAATTTCTTTGGCCGCAACGAGGAGGACGAGGAAGTCGTCGAACACGAAAAGGATCTTGAGAGCATTCTCGACGAAGCCAAAGCGGCCGGCATCCCGGTACGTGACCTGCGCTGGCATTATCGTAGCCGCAATGAGTCGCTGATCGCCTTTTCCAACCATCACTACTATCAGAACCGGCTCATCACATTCCCTTCGCCAACGGTGGAAGATCGGGCAGTTCAGCTGCGAAAAATCACGACCGGCATCTATGACCGTGGCAAAAGCCGCACCAATCGAATCGAAGCCCAAGCGGTAACCGACGAGGCGGTCAGCAGGATGCTGCGTTGGCTGGCCCTACCGGAAAAGGACCGACCCACGCTCGGAGTCATCACTTTCAACGCGCAACAGCAGTCGCTCATCCTCGACCTTTTCGACAAGGCACGCCAGACAGAGCCGGAGCTTGAATGGTTCTTTGCCGACGAGCGTATTGAGCCCGCCATCGTCAAGAATCTGGAAAATGTCCAAGGGGACGAGCGTGACATAATCCTGTTTTCGATCACCTTTTCGCAAGATAATGCCGGCAAGCGCAGCATGGATTTCGGCGCGCTGAATCGGGACGGCGGCGAACGCCGGCTGAATGTCGCGGTGACGCGTGCGCGGCAGGAACTGATCGTATTTTCAGGTTTTGCCGCCGACCAGATCGACCCCAACCGAACCAAAGCGATCGGCGTACAGCATCTCAAAGCCTTTCTCGATTTTGCCGAACGCGGCGCTGTGGCATTGCCAGCGCAGGAACGCGGATCGGTCGGAGCCCTGGAATCCCCTTTCGAGGAGGCCGTCGCTGCCGAGCTTGAGAAGCGCGGATGGACCATCGTTCCTCAAGTCGGCATTTCGGGCTTTCGAGTGGATATAGGGATCCGGCATCCCGATCTCGCCGGCGCCTATCTGGCTGGGGTCGAATGCGACGGCGCGACCTATCACAGTTCTGCCACGGCGCGAGATCGAGACAAGGTCCGCGAGCAGGTCCTGCGCGGCCTCGGGTGGAACATTGTCCGGGTATGGTCAACCGATTGGTGGTTTGATCTCGAAGGTTGCACCGAGAGGCTTCATGCCAGCCTGGCCGCGCTGCTCGAGGAAAGCCGTCGCAAACAGGCTGAACAACAGGAAAGTGAAGCCGCGATCCATTGGGACATGGGACATAAGGTCGACCCCATGGACCCATTGCCAGCCGAAGACCTAGCATCGGCCGGCGAACCGGAACATCCGTCGATAAAATCAGAGCCAGAACTTGTCGCCGCTCCCCTCGCGACGGGAGAGCGCCCATCGGCATCTGCAGGAATTTTGCCTGCGGCCGCGCATTCGACGCATGATACCGTACCGACGGGCGGCCGTTATCGCCTGACTGATCTAACCGGATTTTCCACCAGCCCGGATCAGTTTTATGACTTCGTCTACCGAGGCACGCTGCGGTCCATGGTCGACGCGGTGATCGAGCAGGAAGGACCTCTGCGAGAAGACGTCCTTGCGCAGCGCATCGCACGGGCGCATGGCTGGCTCAGAACGGGCAACAAGATTCGGGAGCGGATCGACCTGCATCTGCGCGAGTTCGATAGAACTGAAGAATCCAGCGGCAGCTTCCTATGGAAGAGAGGGACGGTGGTCGACCTGCTTGATTATCGCATGCCGTTCGATGCCGATGCCCGCCGGTCCATTGCCGACATTCCAATCGCCGAGCTGGCCGCTGTCGTCGTTGCGAACGAGGACATTCTGGAACAGTCCGACCCCGCTCTCGACCTTGCACGTCTGCTCGGTGTCGAGCGACTTGCGGCGATTTCACGCTCCCGGCTGGATGAAGCCATCGATCGCGCCCAGCGCAACCTGGCATCGACATAGTCTCGGAGACTCCATGTTTCGATTCATCCACAGCTCCGATCTTCATATCGGCAAGCGGTTCGGCAACATGCCAGAGGATCTGCGCGGGCGGCTCCGTGAAGCGCGCCATGGCGCGATCAGCCGGCTGGCAGAGCAGGCACGCGTCCATGGTGCATCCACCATACTTCTGGCCGGCGATACGTTCGATACCGAAACGCCCACTCCAGCGATGTTGCGGCAGGCCATGGCCGAGATGAGCCAGAGCGCGCCTCTGCGCTGGATATTGCTGCCTGGCAACCATGATTCCCTGTTGGCTGATCAATTGTGGAGTGCAGCGGACAGCGTTGTGCCGGACAATGTCCTGCTGGCGACGCGGCCCGAAACCCTGACCATTGGCGCGGACGTGGCGCTGCTGCCTGCACCTTGCACCACCCGCAGACCCGGTCGCGACCTTACCGAGTGGATGAACAGCGCCGCGACGCCGCAAGGCGCCATCCGGCTCGGCCTTGCTCATGGCGCTATTCAGAACTTTTCCGAAGATTCAGCAGCGTCCGATGTCATTGCACCAGATCGCGCGACCAAGGCCGGCCTCGATTATCTGGCACTTGGCGACTGGCACGGACCCGTCACCATCAATGAGCGCAGCCGTTATAGCGGTGCGCCCGAACCTGACCGTTTCAAGCATGATACACCCGGTCAGGCCCTTGTCGTTTCCATTGCCGGGCCTGGCGCCGTGCCCGAGATCGTGGCCGTTGAAACAGCTAGCTTTTCCTGGAAAACCGCTCCCCTGCATCTGCTGTCTGGCGACGACAGCGCCGCGGCATTTGAAGCGTTGCTTCCACCGGCTCATCTGCGGCGTCAGACTTTGCTGCGAATTGCCGCGTCTGGCCGGGTGCGGTTAAGTGGGCGAACGATCCTTCAAGCGGCGATCGCGGTAGCCGCGCCCGACTTCGCCTATCTGGAACTGGACGGGGACGGGCTCGCGACCGACTGCGAAAGTGGCGATTTGGATCGGATCGACCGCTCTGGTGCCCTTCGCGAGGCAGCGCAGGCACTGTTGGATGAAAGCAGCGACGAAACCCGGTCGGCTGTCGAACGCGACATATCGCGAGAAGCACTGGTTCGGTTGTTCAGCTATTGCGAGGCGATGGGATCATGAAACTTACGGCCCTTCGGCTCCACAACGTCAAACGGTTCGCCGGGCAAGGCGTCGCCATCGAAAACATCGGCGACGGCGTCAACGTGCTTTGCGCGGTCAATGAGTTCGGCAAATCAACCTTCTTCGAAGCGCTGCACGCACTCTTTTTCCAGCCTCACACGGGCACACCCGAAGGCGTGCGACTGTTGCGGCCTTATAGTGGGGGCAATCCGGTGGTGGAGGCCGACATCACCACTTCAGAAGGACGCTATCGACTTGCCAAGCAGTTTTATGGCGGCAGGCTGGCCAGCGTTATTGACCTCGACGGCGGGCGACTGTTGGCTCAAGCCGATGAGGCCGAAGCCTTTATCGGCAAACTAATCCATGGCGGAAGCGCAGGACCGGCAGGATTGCTCTGGGTTCGCCAAGGGGTCACCGGCATCGAAAGGCGCAGCAAAAGCGAGGAGGACGGCGAAAAACGCGTGCGCGAAAGCCTACTGTCCTCGGTTCAGGGGGAAGTTGAAGCCCTGACCGGCGGGCGACGCATGGCCGAAATCGCCGCGGCATGTGAAGAAGAACTCTATAGCCTGGTTACGTCAACGCTGCGTCCCAAGAGCGGCGGTCTCTATGCGGCAGCGCTCGACGAGCGTGACAAGCTGGTGAAAGACGAGCAGCGTCTCAGCGCCGAAGTCACCGGTCTGCGCGATTCGCTCGACAAGCGGCGCATGGCGTTGGCGCGTCTGTCTGAGCTTGAAAACCCCGAAGAAGGCGCCACTCGGCGGGAAGCCATCTCGGCCGCGGAAGCCGCAGTCGAGGCCGCCAAATCGCACAGCGAAGCCTTGAAAGCCGCCGAGGCGGAAGCTGCCCTTGCCGCAATTCACCACGACGCGGCGCAGCAGGCCCTCGATAGTTTTCGGACCGCGCTCAAACGAGCCACGGATTTGCGCCAGCAGTCGACGATTGCGCAGCTTCGCCGCAGTGAGGTTCTCGATCGGCGCGCTTCTGCCATTGCCGAAAACGAACAAGCGATGGGCGAAGTTCAAGCAGCCGAACTGGAAGAGCGCGAAGCACGCGAATTGCTCGCGCGGCTGGATGCGACTCTTTTGGCGCGTGACGCTGCCGAACAACTGGCCGGCTCGGACAACCGGTTGAAACAAGCCGAAGTCGCCAGAACCCAGATCGAAGATGGAGAGGCAGCACTGGCGATGCTGGCGGTGCCGGAACAAGCTGTCGAGCAACTCCAGGCGCTCGAAATCGAGATCGCCAGCCTTCGTGCAGCTCACCTGGCAACCTTGCCGACGCTATGCATGGAATACCGGGACGGCGCCGCCGATTTGGTGACCATCGATGCCAAGCCCTTGCCCCATGCAGAAGACCAAAGCTTTGCTGGCACCGTACGCCTGGATATTGCCGGCATCGGAGCCTTGACCCTGCGATCGAATCGGCCGCAGCAGGCCGACCGGACCATCGAAGACGCCGAAGCGAAGCACCGCAGCCTGCTTGCGTCCCTCGGTGTCGATAGCCTCAGGACGGCACGCCAGCGCCTAGTGGAAGCGCGCGACAAAGCTACCGAACTGGGCTTGGCGCGTCAGCGACTTGCCGATCTCGCGCCCAAGGGGATACAGCAATTACACGAGGAGCTTGCTCGTCTGAGTGCCCTCGGGGCCGGGGACCTCGAACTCAAAGTCGATCCAGAACAGATCCGGCAACATCATGCCGCAGCCGAGCAGCGTGTGGCGACAACACGCAACAGCGTGCGCGAGGCCTTGCCTTTGCGCAGCCATGCCGACGAGGCTGTCATGGCTGCGGAGACGGCTTATGTCACCATCCAGGCGGAACTGACCAGCCTCGAGGTCATATTGGGACCCGATGCAGCGCGCGAGGAAAAGGGGCGCTTGCTGCTCACCGAGGCCACCGCACGACAAAAGCTGCGCGAAGCGGCCGAAATGCGCGCTGCTCCCCTGCGCGACGGCGCTCGCGATCTCACCAGCGCTGAAGCCGTTCTGCGCCGCGCCCGTTCGGTTCAGGATGCCGCCACACAGGAAGCAAGTCAGTTGCGTGTAACCCTGGCCGATCTCAATGGCCATATTCGCACTCGGTCCGACGACGCGGTGGAAGAAGCTTTGCGCGAGGCCACAGAAAAATTGGAAATCGCTGGAGAGCGAGCGAGACGCTTCGAATTCGAAAAAGCCGTCCTCGACCGGCTGCGCACGACGCTGGTCGCTGCGCGCTCGACGGCACGCGATCTTTATCTGAAGCCGGTCATGTCCGAGCTGCGACCGCTGCTTGGATTGCTATTCGATGACATCTCCATAGTGTTCGACGAGAACACACTGTTGCCACAGACCGTTCGCCGCAATGGTCAGGATGAGGATGTCGATAGGTTGAGTGGCGGCATGCGAGAACAGCTTTCGGTTCTGACACGTCTGGCCTTCGCCCGTTTGCTTGCCCGCGACGGCCGACCCACACCGGTTATCCTGGATGACGCTTTGGTTTATTCCGATGACGACCGCATCGAGCGCATGTTCGACGCTTTGCATCGTCAATCACACGATCAGCAGATTCTCGTTTTCTCCTGCCGCCAACGCGCGTTTGCAAAACTCGGCGGTAACATTTTGCAGATGAGCGACTGGCAACCGGGTCGGTCATAAGCGGAGATCGCGCAGCCTCAGCTAGGGCGACGGCAGATCGTATCGTGTTACGATTGCAATGCCGTTTTCGATCTCGATTTCGATAACTTCATTAATCAGGAATTCCTCTGGGCCAAGATCCTCGAGGAGAGCATCGAAGAGCTCTCTCTGTTTTTCAGGCCCGACCTGAGGGACGACGATAATCAGGCCGGCGTGAACCGGTTCTTTGGCATAGAGCTTCCTGAAGTCCTTAGCATTGTTGGTGACGAAGGTGAAATCCTCATCGATAATGAGCGGCATGAGGTCCCAGTCGGTTTCGCCGCTTAGCCCAAGCCAGTTGACGTGGTTTGCTTCATGTCCGCGTTCTTGGGCTACCGCAACCAGAGACGTGTGCAGGCACTCATCGATCAGAAACCTCACGAGGTCACACGCGTCTCGACCTGGCCGACGGACCTGGGTCGCCCTTCAAAACCACGCGCTTCGACGACTTTATTTTCACGCCCTGCTCGACCAGCTTCTTAGGCCGCCCACGAACCGGGTGCGCGGCGACCCACATTCTGGCGAGCTCAATCACGCGCGGCGTTAGCTTCGGATATCCCTCCAGAACCTCCGCTTCATCTGCGCCCTGCGCTAGCATCGTCGTGATCATACGAACAGGGATGCGGGTTCCTTTGAAGACAGGCTCTCCGCCCATCACCCCTTTAACGCGGCCGATGGCGGCCTCCGCTTCATCAAGATCCACGATGCGCGCTTTGAGCTGTTTACGTGCCTCGGCGACGTCGACGATCAGCAGGTCGTCGGCCCTTACGGTCTTGGCCCTTGGGGCAGCTTTGATTTCCTCGAACAGGCGGTAGCGACGATCAGCGGGCAATGTCGCACCCACGCCATACCAAAGCTTGAGCCGCAGCAAATCCTCGCCGGTCAATGCCCGTCGGACGACCCCACCGATGCGCCGAGCAGTGCTTGGCACAGTATCGACAATGCGTTTGTCGATCGCATTGTGCACGGCCTTGATTCCTATCCCGCTGACGGCGGCTGCCTCTGCGGGGGTGTAGATGCGAGCAAGTGTGCCCATTATTCTTCTCCTTATAAAGAATAATATAGGCCGTTTGACCCCCTCCGTAAAGGCACGCGTCTTTGGAATCACGGCGGTTAGCAAAGGCGGTGGTGAGCCGAGAGGCCTCACAAACCCTTGGGGCTCGAGATGGCAGACTCGGCGCAGTATAATTGCGCTAACTATCGAATTTGCAGTTGGCGACAAACGACACACGAGTTCGTCGCGGACTTTTAACTCTGCGAAGGCGCGTCTTCGAGCGCTTTGAAACCCTACACCCATCTGCAGGCCATCTGTATCAAGCTTTGGACCAAAACCGTTTCCATCGCTCACGAGCGTTCTCTCTGGGGGTCTCAAGTGGGGCTTGCCCATGGCCACGAATTTTTGGGCGACAGCGGTGCAGAGGCCGCATACCGCTGCCTGCTTGACGTCGCTGACCGTGTCCATGTCCGAAATTTGCCTACAAATTTCGGACGCCCTTGGGCGCGCTAGATTCGCTATGGAAAGCTGGAAGCACTCGCAAGCCCGGTGGCCACAGCGTCTGCAGCGCCAAGCTATTCCTCCGTATCCAAACCCGCATCCTCATGGCCACTAGCCAACTCTGGCATAATTTCACCAGCAAGCAGCTCATCTCTGCTCAGCAGCCCGGCATCCTCGAGCGCCTCGCAGTCCGGGAGATCGCGAAGCGTGTCGAGGCCGAACTCGAGCAGGACGCTTTTGTCGTCACATAGGTGTAGGGAGCGCCGGGCGTCGGACTGCGCGGGTTCGACGCGATCAGGCCGGTGCCGCAGATGGCCGATCAGGTCGCGACTGATTACTTCCCGAAAACCGACGACAATTCGGCGCGGGTAATCGGCTGGAAGTGCCGATGCACATCAGCATCAGCACGTCCGACCACGTCAGGTCCACGGCACGCCCGCTGCTTCCGCAGGCGCGGATGGCATCGGCATAGGCCGGCCGTGTCAGGTGCTTCCAGCCGCCGGCGACAGCGACGAGGTCATAGGGCCGTCCGCGCAGCTCTCGGATGTCGTCGATGAGAAGGTCACGGGCGAGCTCGCGGGAGAGACTGCACCGCAAGCGCGTCCCGCGCGCGCGAACTGCTCGATCAACTGATCTCAGACGACGACGAATCTCGTCCAGATTCCAAAAGCGGTGGCCGCAGCGGCGCTTTGCGGGCTCGCGTTACCACAGATCGCAGAACTGTGATCTCGCCTTGTGCCCGAGACCGCAATCTGGGCTCGCGACGAAGCATATCGCTTGCGATCATCAAAGGACGCGTCGACGCCGTCGGTTGCCTTTTCCACCGCCGCCTCACACATCGTGTTGGGGCTGAAGAGCTACCTGCAAATCCTCGCAACGGGCGCGGCCGCATCCTTGATTTTACAAATTGACACGTCTTGGTTTTTAGAAAATGCCACGTGCGATGATGGCGCCAAAAAAAAATGTCACGCGAGATGATCATGCCTGAGGTAAATGGTCCGCCAAAGTTGGGAAAGGTATACCGGTTGAATGGTGGATAGGTACGCCGGATAAAAAGGGCTTCGGGTTCCGGAAGACGAACTAATCGACGGATAGGCGCTGCTCGTGAGGGAAACTGCATGCGCATTACGGTTATGACCATCCAGGGATGTCGGATATGATCTTGAATAGTGACATTGCAGGCCAAAGAGCGGCCGAGAAGCTAGCAGAGGGCCTGAAATCGCAGGGCAAGCAGCAATACGAAGAAAGGTCGAGGGAACGCGAACGAGATGTGTCTCGTTAGGTCGCACGTTGCACCAGGGGTGCGTCGGAAGGCACTCCGCCGTGTCCTGAAGAGGTAGCCTGCACTTGAGAATAGCCACGGTGGTACCTTATTTTCGGCTGTGAAGCACACGAGACCCGCGACGTGAGACCCAGTTGCTCAATACCCAGTTGCTGGGTGAGCGTGCATGACTGCCAACGGAAGGTCTTGCACGCACCCTCGCGATCTTGAGCAATGGTCGCCATGACTTTCTTCTTGCAGGCTTTTGAGTGGCCCAGCCTGCAATCACCAGACCCCACCGACTCTAAAGAGCGTGGCAGACGGGATAGTCGAGGTTGCCCGGCACAATTACGCTCAAGGCTTGCGCCGCCCAGAGGACACGCTGAAAAGGCAGCATGGGCGCGCAAGCACGCCATTCACGAGAGTTCGACATGAAGACTATGCAAGAAAAAGACATTCCGGCATTCGTGCAAGCAGTTGTGGAGGCCGGCTGCAACATTTGCGCGATTGGCAACTTGGGATATGTCTTTGGCGATGCTGATTTGACGCCGGCGCAACGGAGGTCCGTCGAGCCACAGCTGCGCAGGATTGCTGAGATCTACGGCGAACGCGATCATCTCATGGACGAGATAGCTGTATATCTGCGGTCGATCGGACGCCATGTCGAGGTTGAGCCGAAGACAGGTGTTTCCTGATGGCCGCGATCGATCGCGTTCCGTAGTCGCCATTTCTATTGGGTAACGAGCAGCCGTCTTCCAACCTCTGAAACAAAAAAGAGGTGACCCCCAAAGGCCGCTCTCGAGACCGCAAGTCTGAGCCGCTAACGCATTGCGATAACCAGGCTGTCCGAACTGGGCGTCGATGCCTTCCTCGACCAGGTCGCGGTAGGCGGCGATCTCATCTACCGCATGCATAGCCAAGCCAGAGAAGTTTTCGGCAGCGGAATTCTCGGTCGCTTCCCCTTTTATGACTAGAGGGTGCGGCCGATCCGGCCGCGACGATCTCGCAGGGATTGCCATATACGGCAACACGAACACCGGCGGATCAATACTCGGATAATGGCGGCCGGCTATGTAGCGATCGATCGCGCACCAACATATCAATGCAATAGCTTAGTTGCTTTCAAAGGCGGGTCTCTACGAACTGCAAGCAAGCTAAACGATTGCGTCAACTCTTCCTCGCAGAGCGAAAACTCCGCGCCCACGCGATTTCTCTGCTGGAACAGCGGCACATCCTCAGCGCCAGGACACGGCCGCCGCCGTCGGGTTTTACGAAGCCGGTGATTGCATAAGTTGCCCGCAAGATATCATTGGTATCGGGAACGCCGCCGATGCCGCATCCTGAATAGAGCGGCCGCTTGCACCTGCCAGCCCGACGACCAGATCATATCTGCAACTCCATCTACCTGGACGTGGTGCAAATCACCTCGCTGAAGCCGCAAATCGTCGCCTTCGACCAGGATAACCACATCCGTGACCGCCTGAGCTACTCGGTCGATCTCGACGCACATGGCCGATACAGTTTTTCCATCCTTCACGAAGCGAATGAGACTTTGGCCATTCCAGCCCTGGTCTACGGGGCGTGACTTGTCCCCGATGCATGCGCGAGCTCTCCGCTCGGCCGGCCGCCGGACGTCGCCACCGGCCGAAGGCGCCCGAAGGCGCCCGAAGGCGCTTGACAAAGCAGCACCGGCCCATTCAACTTGAGGCATTCACCAGGGGAGTCCCGGTAAGGGGCTGAGATACTGCTGGCTTTCGCGGCGCAGTGACCCGTTGAACCTGATCCAGTTCATACTGGCGTAGGGACGGTGCAAGCGCTTTGCGGGAGTTTACGCCCGAGGTCCTGCTGCAGCAGGTCTACAGAAGCGTCTTTTCATCCTTCCGGCACAGAACTGGGTCTCCAATGCATGAGCAAAGGAGCCTCACGATGAATGCCCTCACCCCCGCCGTGTCGACGGGACCACTGCCCGCCTCGCGGAAAATCCACAAGCCCGGCGTCCTCTACCCGCAGATCAGGGTGCCGATGCGCGAGATTTCCGTCCATCCGACGGCCGGCGAACCGCCCGTCACCGTCTACGATCCGTCCGGCCCCTACACCGATCCATCGGTCGAAACCAGCATCGAAAAAGGCCTTGCCCGGCTTCGCCACGAATGGGTCACGGCGCGTTGCGATGTCGAAGCCTATGACGGCCGCCACGTCCGGCCGGAAGACAATGGATTCGCCACCGGCGAGCGCCTGACACCGGAATTTCCGATACGCAATCGGCCGCTCAAGGCCAAGCAGGGCAAGGCGGTGACCCAACTTGCCTATGCGCGCGCCGGCATCATCACGCCAGAAATGGAGTTCGTAGCCATCCGCGAGAATCTCGGCCGCGAGGTGATGCGCGGCAAGCTGCAACGCGGCGGCGAAGCCTTCGGCGCGGCGATCCCAGATTTCGTCACACCCGAATTCGTGCGCGACGAGGTGGCGCGCGGACGCGCAATCATTCCCGCCAACATCAATCATCCCGAGAGCGAGCCGATGATCATCGGTCGCAATTTTCTGGTCAAGATCAACGCCAACATCGGCAACTCGGCTGTCACATCATCGATGGCCGAAGAGGTCGAAAAAATGGTCTGGGCGATCCGCTGGGGCGCGGACACGGTGATGGACCTGTCGACCGGCCGCAACATCCATAACATCCGCGACTGGATCGTGCGCAATGCGCCGATGCCGATCGGTACGGTGCCGCTCTATCAGGCGCTGGAAAAGGTCAACGGCATCGCCGAGGATCTGAACTGGGAGGTCTACCGCGACACGCTGATCGAGCAGGCCGAGCAAGGCGTCGACTATTTCACCATCCACGCCGGCGTGCGGCTGCACTACATACCGCTGACCGTCGACCGGGTCACGGGCATCGTCTCGCGCGGCGGCTCGATCATGGCCAAATGGTGCCTGCACCATCACCGGGAGAGCTTCCTCTACGAGCATTTCGCGGAGATATGCGACATCTGCCGCGCCTATGATGTCTCCTTCTCGCTCGGCGACGGCCTTCGTCCCGGCTCGATCGCCGACGCCAATGACGCGGCGCAATTCGCCGAGCTGGAAACGCTGGGCGAGCTGACGAAAATCGCCTGGGCCAAGGATTGCCAGGTGATGATCGAAGGCCCCGGTCACGTGCCTATGCATAAGATCAAGGAGAACATGGACAAGCAGCTCGCTGTCTGCGGCGAGGCACCGTTCTATACGCTTGGACCGCTGACGACCGACATCGCGCCGGGTTACGACCATATCACCTCAGGCATTGGGGCGGCGATGATCGGCTGGTTCGGCACCGCCATGCTCTGCTACGTCACGCCGAAGGAACATCTCGGCCTTCCCGATCGCAACGATGTCAAGATTGGCGTGATCACCTACAAGATAGCCGCCCATGCCGCCGACCTGGCGAAGGGTCATCCGGCTGCTAAACTCAGGGATGATGCCCTTTCCCGCGCTCGCTTCGAGTTCCGCTGGGAAGACCAGTTCAACCTGTCGCTCGACCCCGAAACCGCGCGCTCCTTCCACGACCAGACCTTGCCCAAGGAGGCGCACAAGCTGGCACATTTCTGTTCGATGTGCGGGCCGAAATTCTGCTCCATGCGCATTTCCCACGACATCCGTGCCGAGGCCCAGAAGGAGGGCATGGCGGCAATGGCGGCGAAATACCGCGAGGGCGGCGATCTCTACATGCCAGCTGACGAGACTGGCGTACCGGTCGTGCCAGAGGCTCCCAAACCATCATGAGGGTGCTCGTCAAAGGGGCCGGCGTTGCCGGCCTCACCGTCGCTTTCGAACTCGCCGCCCGCGGCGCGACGGTTACAGTCGCCGAGATGCGGCATGGCCTTGGCGGCAACGCGTCGTGGTTCGCCGGCGGCATGCTGGCGCCATGGAGCGAGCGCGAAAGCGCGGAGCAGCCGGTGCTGGATCTCGGACGCGACGCTGCCGACTGGTGGGATGCGGTGCTGTCGGGTCAGGTGACACGGGCCGGGACATTGGTCGTGGCCGCGCCGCGTGATGCCGGTGAGCTTGACCGGTTCGCCAGTCGCACGTCAGGGCATCGGCGCGTCGATGAAAACGAAATTGCGCTCCTGGAACCCGACCTCGCCGGCCGCTTCCGGCGTGGATTGCTCTTCCCCGACGAGGCTCACCTCGACCCACGCCAGGCGATGGCGGCACTTCATGACAAGCTTGCGACCATGGGTGTCAAATTCCACTTCGGCTGCGACGCCCGGCCTGTTTCGGGTTTCGCCCGTCAGATAGACTGCATGGGAATGGCAGCGGCCGATGACAGGCTGCGCGGTGTTCGCGGCGAAATGCTGATCCTTCGCACGCCTGATGTCTCGCTGTCGCGGCCGGTCCGTTTGCTTCATCCACGCTTTCCGCTTTATGCCGTGCCGCGCACCGATCACCGTTTCATGATCGGAGCGACGATGATTGAAAGCCAGAGCGCCGGACCGGTGACGGCGCGTTCCATGATGGAGCTGCTGGGCGCCGCCCATGCCCTCCATCCGGCCTTTGGTGAGGCCGAGATCGTTGAAACCGGTGTGGGTGTCCGTCCGGCATTTCCCGACAATTTGCCACGCGTCGAAACAGACGGTGAGATCATCGCGATCAACGGTCTTTATCGTCACGGTTTTCTCCTCGCCCCCGCCATGGCGCGCCAGGCTGCCGACCTGGTTTTCAGTCAAGACAGAACCAAGGAGCATGCTCATGAAACTGATGGTCAACGGCGAGGCGCGTGAGATTGCCGCCACCATGCTGGCCGAGTTGCTTGCCGCGCTCGACTATGAGGGCGATTGGCTCGCCACCGCCGTCAACGGCGACCTCGTGCACAAAGCCAACCGCGCGGAGTTCCAGTTGAGCGACGGCGACCGGATCGAAATCCTCTCGCCCATGCAGGGCGGCTAGCATGTTGGAGCTTTATGGAACCGAGCTTTCGTCGCGCCTGCTTCTCGGCACGGCTCAGTATCCTTCGCCGGCCATCCTTGCCGATGCAGTCAAGGCGTCGGGCACGTCGGTGGTGACCGTCTCGTTGCGGCGTGAGATGGCGGGCGGTAGGGCCGGCGAACAATTCTGGTCGTTGATCCGCTCGCTGGGCGCCAGAATCCTGCCCAATACCGCCGGCTGCCTCTCCGTCAAGGAAGCCGTCACCACCGCGAAAATGGCGCGCGAGGTCTTCGGCACCAACTGGATCAAGCTCGAAGTGATCGGCAATCACGACACGCTACAGCCGGATGTGTTCGGTCTGGTTGAAGCCGCCCGCATCCTGTGCGAGGACGGCTTTGCGGTATTCCCCTATACCACCGACGATCTCGTTGTCGCCGAGCGGCTGCTGGAAACGGGCTGCAAGGTCCTGATGCCGTGGTGCGCACCGATCGGTTCCGCCTTGGGACCGGTCAACATGACGGCGCTGCGCTCGATGCGCGGATATTTCCCTGGCGTCCCGCTGATTGTGGATGCGGGGCTCGGACGGCCGTCGCACGCGGCCACCGTCATGGAACTCGGCTTTGACGCCGTGCTCCTGAACACAGCGGTCGCCAAGGCGGCATATCCGGTCGGCATGGCGCGTGCTTTCGGTAAGGCGGTCGACGCCGGTCGTGAGGCGTTCAGCTCGGGAATGCTCGAACCGCGCGAAGTCGCCGTGCCATCGACACCGATGATCGGCAGGGCAGTTTTTTCATGAAGCTCGATCCCTTCTACCTGATCGTCGACAGCGCTGCCTGGATCGAACGGCTGGTCCCACTCGGAGTCCGGCTTCTGCAACTGCGCATCAAGACCGTGGATGAGGCTGGGTTGCGCGCGGAGATCCGCACCGCGAAGGCCTTGTGTGCTCGATACCAGTGCCAACTCATCGTCAACGACCACTGGCGCCTGGCAATCGAGGAAGGCTGCGACTTCATACATCTCGGCCAGGAGGATTTGCAGACCGCTGACCTCTTGGCGATACGGGCAGCCGGCGTAAGGCTCGGACTGAGCACACATGATCATCAGGAGCTGGAAACGGCGATGGCCGCCGAGCCTGACTACATAGCGCTTGGACCCATCTATCCGACCATCCTGAAGAAGATGAAATGGGCGCCGCAAGGGGTCGAACGGATCAGCGAATGGAAGCGCCAGGTCGCGCCGTTTCAATTGGTCGCCATTGGTGGCCTCAACCCTGAGCGGCTCGACGGTGTCTTTGCGGCTGGCGCGGACAGCGCGGCGGTGGTGACCGACATCACGCTCAACGACGACCCCGAGGCGCGCACGCGAGAATGGATCGAGAAGACGGACCAATGGCGCTGAGGCGAGAACCACATGTGCTTGTCGTCGGTGGATCGGACTCCAGTGGCGGTGCTGGAATTGCACGCGATATCGAGACGATCTCTGCCATTGGCGTGCGCACCTGTCTCGCCGTCACAGCGCTAACGGTGCAAACGCATGACGCCGTGATCGAAATCTATTATTCGCCACCTAGCCTGGTGGCCAATCAGATGTGCGCCGCGCTGCAGGCCAACGACGTGGCCACAATCAAGATCGGCATGCTGGCGACTGCCAAGATCATTGTTGCCGTTGCCGCAGTGCTGCGCAAATTTCCGCATGTCCCCGCAGTACTCGACCCTGTGCTGGCCTCCACCTCAGGCCGCGCACTTCTGCAAGCAGGCGCTATCGCTGCCATGAAGCGCGATCTTATGCCGCTTTGCTGCATTGTCACGCCCAACCTCCCTGAACTGGCGCTCCTTAGTGGCTCCGAACTGGCAGTGGATGAGGACGGAGCGCTCCAACAAGGAAAAAGACTGCTGGCCGCCGGCCCTCAAGCCCTGCTGATCAAGGGTGGGCATGCGTCGGGAACCCGGTCGACCGATATTCTGTTACGCTCCGGGCACGAACCCATCCGCTTCGATGCACCGCGCCTTGCCACATCGATGCGCGGGACAGGTTGCATGCTGGCCAGCGCGATTGCGGCGCATCTGGCGAAGCCGAAGCCGCTCGAAGACAGCGTGCGCGAAGGCAAGCTGTTTGTCTTGGAGAGGCTTCAGAAATGCCGGCTGAATAACCACAGCGTTCTGCGTCCAGCCAAGCAGACCCATTTTCCAGAATTTTTCCCGTAGCGAGACTAGAGAAGGGGCTACTGCTTCTCTATGCCATCCTCACAACGCGTTGAGTTTCTCACTGCCAATTATGCGACTTTCGAGGTGCAAATAGCGAATATCGAGTTCTTAGTGACAGAAACGACCGGAATTGGTTGCGTGGATCACCAGGTCGCTACCGATTGGGTCAGCGACTCAATAGAACGTCACATCTCTGTCCACACTCGAGCTTATTTGCCGCAAACGCGTCGAGCCCCGTGTCGATCGGTCTTATAATAGTATCCGGGGCAGCTCCAAAGCTGTGGCATCGGCTACCCGCCGGCCGTGGCGCTTGCTGTTCGAGCGTCGGACGCCGCCTGCCATTGAACATCTGATGGGCTATTGGGTGGCGGCGACACACTCATCCAGGTGCAACTGGCTTTTTCAACTCGGGAACCAGCAGAAGCCTTCGCTGCGTCGCAACATTTGGATTATGTCGTACAGCCCGATCTTCCAGAGAAAACAAGACCTAACGTTCGAAACCTGTCACGCAACCAACCACCGAATGAAAGATCCAGCGTGCGATCGCAGGGAGGTAAGAATAACCGGTCTGGCTTTCCTATCGCCGGTCCAGGTTAAGACCAACGACGTCGTCACGACATCAACACAGTGCGCGAAGCGCTCGTATTCCTGAATCAGTGGCCAAAAGCGCGTCGGGGACCGGTATTCAGTTGCGCGGTGAGAAGCAGCAACGCAGCGATCGCCGGACAGATGACACCCGAGCAGGCGCGGCAAGCATTGTGGGATTTGCCAGGATTGCCGGGCGTGCTGGCCAAATCTGATTTCGTCGTTGGTGGCGACTGATTTAAAGCTGCAGGAAGATCACCGCCGGTAACGCGTTGGCCCGCTGCTCGCCAAGACGGAAAGAACGCCGCCTTGTGAGTTCCAATAATGGGCGATGCGGGAATTGCACATGTCTGTGCCCATCTGTCCGGCCGAAATGCAAATGGCGTCACTGGCGAAGGTCAGCGAACGCGGCACGCAGGGCTGGATTCTTTTGACTTGCGGCAAGCCGACATAGGTGCTGGCTTGATGTCTCGGTCACTGCGACGTGTCATGCCGATTCATTCGTCAGCTACCATGACGATGCGGCGCGTCGCCTGCGATCAGTTGATCGAACCGCGGTGCAATTCGGGACGCTTCGTCGATCCCGACAGTTGCGCAAAGGGAAGCCAAATCAGCGACTAGAGGCAACGTGGCTACGGATTCGAAGGGACCCCGCTGTTGCCGAAGAGGTGACTGGTGGAATGTCAAAGATCACCTCTTGAAAGGCCATTTGGGGCCACCTAATTCGATAAAGCCGGATGCCGCTATCGGGTCCTGGCACGGGAATGACGGTCCGGCCCTACGGTGGATCGAGTTCGGTTCATGTCGCTTCGCAAGGAGGATGTGTTCCGGCGTCTGCCCGAACCCCTCTTTCTCGCATTCTGCGAGGTTGCGCGATCGGGCCGCTCGGTCTCTGTGCTGATCGCCCCTCCTGTTGCCATCGATCGATTCCGCTTCCGGTGCGCACGCACGTGTCGCGCGTGGCAATCATGCAAGGTCGTGAATCATAGGAGGATGTACATGCTTTTGTCGGATTTCGGCCGCATCGGGTTCGATCCGTTTGTGGAAATGCGGCGCATGCAACAGGAAGTAAACCAGCGTTTGGCCGGGCTGACCGCCAGCGCCGCTCAGGAGTTTCCGCCGATCAATCTTTGGACTGGCGAGGACAGCGTGGCGGTGGCCGCGGAACTGCCGGGGATATCACCTGACGAAATCGGCCTCACGGTGCGCGAGAACATTCTGACATTGAAGGGAACGCGCGAGCCTCGAACGGAGGACGAGAAATCCGTCTGGCACCGCCGTGAGCGCGCCTATGGGACCTTCTCCCGGACAGTGCAATTGCCATTCCGCGTCGACCCGGAACGGGTCGAGGCGCGTTTCGCCAACGGGCTGCTCGAAGTCGAGTTGCACCGGCCGGAGGCGGATCGGCCGAAGAAGATCCAGATCAAGGGATAGAGGGAGGCAAGCATGGCTCAGGAACTGAAGACAACCGAGCGCCAGGTGCCAAGTACGCTCGACGGTAGCGAGCGTACCCGTTCGCGTCCGGTGTTCGTGCCGCGCGCCGATATCTACGAGACTCAGGACAATGTCGTCCTTCTCGTTGATATGCCCGGCGTCGCTTCCGACGGGGTCGATATCACGCTCGAGAAGCGAACGCTGGCGATCCGTGGCTACGCGGCCAATCAGCAGCACCAGAACTATCGCCAAGTCTACGCGGAATATGACGCGGGCGACTACGAGCGTGTCTTCACCTTGTCCGAGGACATAGATCGCGACGGCATCGAGGCGTCGCAGAAGGACGGCGTCCTGCGTCTTGTGTTGCCAAAGGCGGCGCCGGCTAAGGCCCGCAAGATTCCACTCAAGATGGCTTAGCCTTGGAGATATGAGGAGGTTGACGATGCAGATCAGAGACCTGATCCCCTGGGGCAATAACAGGGGAAACGAAGTCGCGAAACGCGAGGAGGATAACCCCGTCCTTTCGCTGCAGCGTGACGTGAACCGATCTTCGAGGATTTCTGGAAACGGTTCGATCAACCGTTCGGCGCATTCGGACGCCTGGATGTCAGCGGACCTCCAGTTGATATCGCTGAAACCGACAGCGCGCTCGAGGTATCGGTCGAGCTTCCCGGCATCGATCGGAAGGATGTTGACGTCTCTGTGACGGACAATGCGATCACCATCAAGGGTGAGAAGAAGAGCGAACGAGAAGAGAAGTCGAAGGGCTATCACCTGTCGGAGCGTGCGCGTGGTTCGTTCTATCGGTCGATCCCTCTGCCGTTCGGCGTCGACACGGAAAAGGTCAACGCCGAATTCAGGCACGGCATCCTTACCGTGACGCTGCCAAAGACCCAGGAAGCACTGTCACGGGTGAAGAAGATCGAAGTGAAAGCGAACTAAAAACGCCACACGAATATCATCAGACGCGGCGGACAATTTACCGCCGCGTCTCATGTTACTGCGCCAATTTATGCCGCGTATATACAGTGAGCGCGGTTCGGGCGCGCGCCAAATCTTCTCGCGCAACGAGCAGCATCTCGTCCGCCGTATCCAGCGCGGCCAAGGCTCTCGCGGTCGGACTGGGGCACTCGATGTTGACGCGAGCCCATGCGCGGTCGATTTCGGCCAGAGCCGCGCGAACATTGGCGATCGCGCGTTCGATGGCGTCGTAAAGTGCGATCTCCTCCTCAGCCAGGGCTTTGCCAGCCATTAAACTTCAAGCGAAACGCCGTCACTTTGCCCGCTGAATATCATCAAAAACGAGGCTGCCAACACCACATCACGTTATCGCGCAGCGACGGCGCAATCATCATCTTTGGAGGTGCACCTGCCGGAGTTCGCGGAGTGCTCATACAGGCGCGCACAAAGGTGATGAGTTGCTCAAGGGTCGTTGGATCCCACGGTTTGGTGATCGCACCCAGCGCGCCTGGGATCTGCTCAGGAGTGCCGGTCACGAAAACAACCAGAGCGGCAAATTCATGGGCCAATGCCGATGCAATTTGCGGTCCGGTGAGGCCGTTATGCAGGTTGAGATCGACGAGCGCGAGATCGGGAATGGCGGCCTGCCCAGAGCAAGAGTCTGCTTGGCGTCAGAAGCTGTCCCGACCACTTCGTCACCGAGCGTGGTCAGGTGTGACTCCAGATCCATCGCGAGAACTATCTCATCCTCGACGATCAAAACCTTGAGCGGCTCTATTGCCTCTCCATCTGCTTTCGTAAAAATGCGCGTCGGCGTATCTCCTGCCGAAAAGCGCGCCGAGCAGCCCCCGGTAACGAGGCTAACGCCTGACCGGTCGAACCGCCGCCACGTTCAAAGGGGCCATAGTAGGCGTCGAAGGACGGCAGCACGAAGCTGTGCTCTTCAGTGCCAGTCTGAATGTCCCGAAAGCCGATCTCGGCGAAGAGCCGCTAGAGCCGCTCCGCGTCGCCGAGTGCGAATGTCCGAGATGCGCCCTGAACATCGATCTAAGTGCCGGACTGCCAGCGCCGCGAGGGTAGCCCGAAGTAGGCCGCGACGTCTCGCGAGCGGCGGAAGCGCGTGGGATCGTCGATCGCGTCATGAACGAAAACCGCCGTTACCGAGCCGACGCCGGGATGGCCATGAAGCGCCGGCATGGTTCGCTGCGCGCCACCGTTTTGACGACGCAATCGTGCAGCCGGCAATACTGTCTCCACAGTGCCGCGCGCGCCGACAGCGTTGCATCCATCAGTTCGGTTGACAGCAGATTGTCCGCCACAGCCCCTGCTTGAAAACCCCGCGTCCGTGGCAATCCAAGTTTCTCGAGTTCTGGATTGCAGCCAGGGCGACAGCGATCCGGCCTCGTGGCCGACGCGGTGCAGTCGCGCCAGACACGGCTCCAGCACCGCAAACTGTGCCTCGGGATCCGTCACCATCGTTGCCGCCAGATCAAAGACGACGTGCGTTGCCTGGTGGTGGTCGCAGTGGAGGAGATAAACGGCTTGGTGATGCTGAAATGCGGCGCCTCCCTGCCACCGGAAAGCGCTCGATTCAGGCTTGCTTGTAAAAGTCGTCCGGAGTTCCCCCCGTTCGGACGGGAGTGCGGCACGCAGCTTGATGGACGATGGTCTGGACGCACCCAAAGAGCTTACCGCGAGATGCCACCAATAAAAGCTAGGTCGCCATGACACAGAAAAACAGCAAACTTTGCGGTCAAAAACAGCGACGAGAGGGCACGAAGCTACCGTGGCCGGCGAATTCAATTCGCGACAATGGTCGGGCAAGGGTATAAGGTCCATGCTTGGAGAGGCAAAACGCCGCTCGTCCGGCTTTTTGCCCATGTTTCAACCCGTCGTGAATATCGAAGACGCGCAGACGCTGGCGCAGGCGATCGTCAATACGATCACCGAGCCGTTTCTCGTGCTCGACGAGCAGTTTCGCGTGCTGGCGGCCAGCCGCTCCTTCTACTACACATTCGAAGTCGACCCAGGGCAGACCCAAGGCTCGCTGCTTTACGCGCTCGGCGACGGTCAGTGGGATATTCCGGCACTTCGCCTGCTGCTGGAGACGATCATTCCCGAGAAGACCGCCATGGACGATTTCGAGGTCGAACATGATTTCCCGCGGATCGGCCGTCGCACCATGCTGCTCAATGCCCGCAAGGTGCTTTACGACCATAGTTCGGCCATCACCATCCTTCTCGCCTTCAATGACATAACGGCCCGTCGTATCATCGAGCGGGAGAAGGAAGAACTGCTCGGTCGCACCGAAGACCTGCTTCGGCAGAAAGACGTCCTGCTGCGCGAGATGGAGCATCGGGTTGCCAACAGCCTGCAGATCATTGCCTCGATCCTGTTGCTGAAGGCACGCTCGGTGACGTCGGAAGAGACGCGCCAGCATCTCAAGGACGCCCATCAGCGCGTTCTGTCCGTGGCCGAGGTGCAACGCCATCTCCACACCTCCGCCGGCGTCGACGAGATCGATGTCGGCTCTTACCTACCGAAATTGTGCAGCAGCCTCGCCTCGTCGATGGTCGGCGAAGCCCAGCCGATCACGGTCACCGTGATGGCCGAAGGCGGCAGGATAGATTCGCAAAGGGCAGTCAGTCTGGGACTAATTGTCACCGAACTCGTGCTCAACGCCATCAAATATGCTTTCCCCAAGAAGAGAACCGGCGCTCGCATCCAGGTGAGCTACGAGACCGCGGGCAGTGACTGGAAACTGACGGTTTCGGACAATGGCGTCGGCAAGATCGCCAACGACGTACCGGCTACCGGACTTGGAACAGCCATCGTCGAAGCACTGGTGAAACAACTGGAGGCCAGGGTGGAGATTATCAGCGATATTGACGGCACCAGCGTGTCGGTCACCCGGGCGACGTTCACCTCGCGCGTGCCGCGAGCGGCGTAAAAACCGTTACTACGATGCTGCCTTCCGGACATCGCCTGATGTCCAGGGGATCTTCTGCCGCCACGGCCTTGTCCCCGGAGCGCAGGACTGCCAGTCGCATCGCATAAGCCGAAACCTCTCAGTCGGTTGAGGGCGCTTCCGATGGCCAAGATCCGCTTTTTTGGCGTTCAGCCGGTGGGACCAAGCTCTGAAGCTGACGCTGCGCAGGTCTTTGCGTGGATGACTCGGTGCGGTCGGTAAACTCGAAGTGGCGGTTGTGTGCGTCAAGTTCTGCAAAATGGGGCGGCCACGATGCTGGTCATGCGGCTTGGCGTAGAGCGAGCTTCTTGTGCTCGCGCAGGTCGTCAATGTTGATGTAGGGCCTCCATCCAGTTTTCGTTGGTTTCGACAGCCGGCGCCCTGACGAGGCGCAGGCAGCTTTCGGCGTTGGGGAAGATGCGCACGACATAGGTGCGCCGGCGGATTTCCTCATTGAGCCGTTCAAGCATGTTGGTGCTCTTGAGATGCTTGTGATGCTGGCGCGGCAGGCAAAAGAAGGTCAGCGTGCGCTCGATGGTCTCCTCCACCGTCGTCCATCTCGGCCTCGAGCACCTCCTGCATCACCGCACGGATCATTTCGTGAAGTCCGTCCGGGTCTGAAAGCAGAATGTCTTTGACGGCAGCGCTGGCGGTCTTACTTTCAATCTTGGTCATGGTGGCGTTCCTTCGCGGGAATCGGCGACATGAACAATCACCAGATCCCATGGCGACGGATGGATAGCGGCGCGTGCTCTGGCAGAGTGACGCTGCTAACAAACACCCCGCGGAGGAACACCATGCATGTAGTGGCCGACCGATCCGAAACTCTGACTGCTATCCGGACTGGTCTGGGCGCAATCTTCGTATCGCTGGAGCTCAGCCGTTCAACCTGGCTGATCTCGTCGTTGTCGCCAGGTGGCGGCGAGAAGTTGTCGAAACACAGTGTCCCCAGTGGTGATTTATCCGCCTTGTTCCGTCGCTTCGATAGCGTGCGAGAGAAGGCAAGAGCACGCATGGGGCCAGACTTCCCCGTCGTCGCTATCCAGGAAGCCGGGCTCGATGGCTCCTGGATCCATCGGGTTCTGAGCAAGGCGGGGATCGAGAGCTACGTCGTTGATCCCGCTTCTATCGCAGTGTCTCGTCGCAGTCGCCGAGCCAAAACCGATAAGATCGATGGTGAAACGCTCGTCTCTCCTTGCCTTCAAGCGAGGCGAACCGCGCATATGTGCAATGGTCAAAGAGCCAACACCGGAGCAGGAGGATCGCCGGCGTATCTGTCGTGAACGCAAGGTACTGACGACCGAACGGGTATATAAAACGCCGCTCACTCAGAATGGTCTCGTCGCCCGAGCCCAGCGGCCGTAGGCGGGATGTTGGTGCAGCCGTGAAGAGCAGCGACCGAATGTGAGGTTGATCTGCTCGGTTACGAGCAGAGTCCTGCAAGTCGGGTTCAACCTGGATCCCATAATCGATATGACAAGCTAATCCCACTTTGACCGGCGCTCAGCACACCTAATTTCGAGCCGCGCCGACCTACACACCCGCTATCGACATGATCCGAGTGGCGGCCTGAACTAGGCCGGCAAACTCATGTTCGTTGGCACTGTTTTTCGCTTGCATCCCGGTTAGGCGGGGACAGACGCCCTACTGCGACGCCTGCCCGGCTTGTCCGTGTCTCGCTCGCCTGACGTTTCGGGTTCGGTCTCAATGATCTCGCCCGCCACCACGGCGCGGGTCCGCTCCAGCATCGCGGGGATGTCCCGCGCGGGCAGCGGGCGGCTGAGCAGGAAGCCCTGCGCCTCGGTGCAGCCTTCTCTTCGGACCCGTTCCAGCTGCTCCACGGTCTCGACGCCCTCGGCGGTGGTCTGCATCCCGAGGCTGTTGCCGAGGCTCGTGACCGCTCGAATGATGGCGACGGAACTGTCGATATCTCCGGCGTCCGTGATGAAGGATTGATCGATCTTGATCTTGTCGAATGGGAACGAGCGCAGATAGCTCAAGCTCGAATATCCGGTTCCGAAGTCGTCCATCGCGATATGAACGCCGAGCATGTGGATATGTTGCAGCATCGAGAGAGTCGCCTGGCTGTTGGCCAGCAGCACTGTCTCGGTGATCTCAAGCTCAAGCCGGCTGGGGGGCAGTCCCGAGATATCCAATGCCTCGACGATGGTGGAGAGCAAGCGCGCGTTGCGAAATTGCGCCGGCGACAGATTGACGGCGACCTTGATGCTACCGGGCCAGCTTGCCGCGTCGAGACAGGCTTGCTTGATAACCCATTCACCGATCGGGACGATGAGGCCGATGTCCTCGGCCAGCGGGATGAATTCTCCCGGGGATACGATGCCGCGCGTCGGGTGATGCCAGCGCAGCAGCGCCTCGAAGCAGCTGACCTCGCCGCGGTCGAGATTGAGGAGCGGTTGGTAGTAGATTTCGAACTGCTGCCGCACCACCGCTTCGCGCAGGTCGAGTTCGAGAAACCGCCGCGCTTGCATGCGCGCATCCATTTCCGGTTCGAAGAACCTATAGGTTCTGCGTCCTTCCGCCTTTGCCCGGTAGAGCGCCATGTCGCCGGTCTTGAGAAGTTGGTCGGCGTCCCAGCCATCGTTCGGCGCAATCGAGATGCCGACGCTGGCGCTGATCATCACGCCATGGCCATCGACAACATAAAGTGCGCTCAGCCCATCAATGACTCGTTAGGCAAGGGCTGTAGATTCGACCGGCTGATCAACCGCGGTTTGAATGATCACGAATTCATCGCCACCGAGCCTGGCCACGGTGTCGCCTTCACGGACGACCTGTTTCAGTCTAGCGGCAACCTCCCTCAGCAAGGCGTCGCCAGCCGGGTGCCCCAGCGTGTCGTTGACCGCTTTGAAGTGATCGAGATCGAGGCAGAGGAAAGCAATCTTGCTACCATCACGCCGCATCTCGACCAAAGCCTCCTCGGCGCGTTCGCGAAACAATATGCGGTTTGGAAGCTCGGTAAGTCCGTCGTGGCGCGCCATGTGGGAAATTTTGGCCTCGCTGCGCCGCAAGTCGGTCACGTCATGGTGCGTGGCAAGCCACCCGCCGCCCGGCAGCGGCTGATGAATGAGGTCGATAGTGCGCCCGTCCCTGAGTTCCACTAGGCTCACCACGCGCTCGGCACGATCGATAGTCGCCGTCAGCTGCTGCAGATACTTTTCCGGGTCTTGGCCGACATAGAGGCCCGCCGCGATCCGGAACCGCATCAAATCGACCCATGGCGTGCCGGGACGAGTCAGAACCTCTGGCACATGGTAGAGATCGGCGTAGCTTTGGTTGCACAGAACCAGCCGCCTCTCCGCATCGAACATGCAAAGCCCCACGGGCATATTGGCGGCAGCCGCAGCCAGTTGCTGACGCTCCAGCTCGGCTTCGCGGGCCAGGGCATCGCTGCGCTCCAGACTGGCTCGGTAGCCGGCAAAGGCCGAGAACAGCACTCCTACCTCGTCCCGACGATCTCTTTTCAGCGCAATGAGGCTCGAGCGGCGCTCGCCCTGCGCCAAGCAACGCATCGCCTCGGTCACGGCGAGGATCGGCTTGCTGACATTGTGGCGTATCCAGGCGACAAGCCCACCAAGACACCCGGCGGCAAAGAGAACTGCCAGCCAAGTCAATCTTTGCGCGACGGTATAGGTGCTATCCGCCATCGTCGCGGCGGCCGTGCTGCGCTCATTGGTGAGGGCCAGCAGATCGTCCAATCGCTGCGAGGCGGCGGCAACGGTCGGGAGCGATACCGTCTCGAACTCCTTGACAGCCATTGTTCGCCCTCCTGTTTCGAGGAGCGGGAAAATCGATGTCAGGGAATCTTCGTAGGCCGTCCATAGGTTGACGAACTGGTCGAACAGCTGCTGCTCGGCCAGCGATCCGGCACTCCGGCGATAGGCGCGCCGACCTTGCAGTATTTCGTCGCTTTCCCTCGCCATCTCCTTCTCAATGCCGGCTATCTGCGCAGCCTCGGCAGTGCGCACGCGCAACGTCGCATAGAGCTGGTGTTCCGCGAGGTTGCGCTTCATCTCGCCGACGATCTGGACCTGGGGCAACCAAACGCTGGTGATCTCGCTCGTGACCTTGTTGAGTGATCGCAGTTGCGCGACCCCAAATACTCCCACGGCCACGACGCACAGCAGCGCCAGCCCAAAGCCCAACGAGAGCTTGGTCCCGACGCTAATGTCCTTTAGCCCTCTCATCTAGAAAACTGCAAACGCAAGACCAGTCCTCGTCAAATAGCATCGAGCTTTAGCGAATAGTAAAAGTATTCCTAGTGTCGCGTCTAAGGTATTAATGCTGGCTTAAGACTGCGTAATCCCCTAGAGGATCGACCAAACCACGTTGTAAAAGGCCGGCGGATGAAGCTCACCGATTTCCATATGATCCGATGACGGGCCTACAAAAAGATCGAGGTGCTCGCACCTAGTCTTGGAAGCCGCTTGCAGCTTCTCTCACCGCACCGTGGGATCGGCCTTCGATCCCCTTCGAATGTAGCGAGGCCAGCCCATATTATGCACGACGATGGGGCTTTGAGGCTGGCAGTCGAATCTATGATCGGCAGTGTTCATCAGCCGAGGAAGGAGCGCCGCGGCGCGCGCCGAGGCGGTGCGCGAACTCGAGCGTGATCGCCGAGATCGAGGCGAAGGAGCCGCTCGAAGCGCTCGACACCTTCATGGCGCAGAACGCATCGATGATCCAGGCCCAGCATGCAGCCTCCAGCTTCGATGTCCATCGGGTCCTTCAGGCCATGGACCACGAGCCGAGACCGCCGCAAGGCGATGCCGGACTGATGCGGCTGCCGGTGGTCGACATGCAAGGCCGGCCGCTGGCCAGCGAAGCCGAGTTGCGCTATTCCATTTTCCACCGCTTGACCTCGGGCGCGGTGAAGGTGGTGGCGGTGCAGCTAAAGGGAACTCCGACTGGAGCCATGCTGACACGCACGTTCACCGTGGAGGGCGTGCCCTACCGCATGGACCTGTTCGGCGGCAGCAAACTGAAGCCGCCGCAAAAGAGCCTGAACCAGCTTGCCTCTCACCTGCCTTTCACGGCCGCAGAGGCCCCAAGCGGCAAGCTTTTGGCGATCCCCTATGCCGAGACGGCTCCGGGTACGGCCTTTGAGCAGCTGTCGCGGGCCTGGGCGCCGTTCAAGGAAGCCTATTACTATACCCAGCGCCGCGGATTTGCCGCGCCGCCGGGCATCCCCGACATTGGCCCCCATGATTATGCGCTGGAAGGGTGCTTCAAGCTGTCCCTTCTGCCCGACCATCCCGCAGGCGCAGTGCATCCCTTCCGGTTCGAGGGGCGAGACGGCGAGATCGCCTTGCGGCCGCATGACGGCTGCGGCTTCATTAGGGCCTCACTGGCCGAGCGCATGCCGTCCATTGCCCGGGCTCGCCACGACGCTCCCGAGCGGATGCCTGCCTATGCCGATAAAAGGCAATCGGCGGTACCGCCCTCGGCGCTGCAACATTATCCGCGTAGCGTCGAGGTAGCACAGGAGACCCGCGAGAAGGCTCAGGCTTGGCTCGAAACCCATCAAAGCCTCACCGCCGAGGAGCTGTTCCGGACGGTCACGGGCGGGCATATCGAGGGTTCGAGCGCTATCGCCGTGCCGTCCAGCGACGAATGCCTGCATGTGCCGACGGGCAAGAGCAAGACCTTGACCCGTGACGCTTGCGTGCTTGTCGGACGCTCCCCCTATGACAAGCCCAACCTGCGCCCGTTCGCCGCCGACCGGGTCAGGTCGGCGCGCGATGGCGACCGGACCGCGGCGTTCCTGGATCGGTGCGTGGCCTTCCAATATAGCTTCAACGTCGCGCACAGGTCGGGGGCTGGGCTTGCCGCCGACGATCCGACCTTCTTTGCCAAAGGCATCTTGATCGTTGTGCCCGACGAAATGTGGCCGGCGGACTTCGCCGAGCGCGGGGTCGTGATGTCTGCCGAGGACGTAAAGTGCCATTCGTACTGGCTGGAGGAAAAGGACCGGGTCAAGGCCGACACCGCGCTCGAGTGCGTCGGCATCCTGCAGGCGACGGAGGTGTTCGCGCCCGGCTCTTTGGTTGCGGTTCCGAGCGTCGAACAAAAAATGCTCGACGGCGATTTTGATGGCGACACCGTCGTCATCATTGGCGACCAGCCTCGCCTTTACGAGCATGTGCGCCAGTTCGACGCGCAGCTGCAGGCGCGCGGCATCGCCTCGATGAAGCCGCCGAAGTCGCACACGCCGGCCATTGAGAAAAGCGGCTACCAGTTCACCCGGTCCAAGCAGATCCTGTCGGCCACCGGGCTGGTGCTGGAGACCTACAGCTGCCTGCAGCGCAACGTGCTGGCGCAGCCGCTGGAGGCGCAACGCTGGTTTGCCGAGCGTGCCATCTTCGGCACCTACGAGGGCATTCATAATGAGCTCAAGGCCGACATCCGCGCACTGTTGCAGGAAGATCGGCCGGATGGCCAGGCCCTCCATGAGCTCATCGCCAGGGCGAGGGAAGACAGCAAGGCCGCCAGGCATCCGGTGGCCTGCGAACTGGCCGCGTTGTTAGTGGCCGAGCTCCAGGACTGGAACCTGCAGCTCAATAGCGAGCCGGCTCATGAGCAGTCGGAAGTCAAGCTGCATGAAAGCGCCATCAATCTGTTGAGCGTCGGCATCAAGGTCGGCACTGACGCCTACAAGTCCGATACCGGTGCGCGGGTGTTCATGCAAAAAACCACCGAATTGCAGCGGCTCTTGGAGCAGAGGCCGGGCTTCAAGTCGGCGCCATATGTCAAGGCGCAGGCGGCAAAGCTCCACCAGGGCCGGTTCGACGTCGATGGCAGCCTGGCGGATCTGAAGGACAACCCCACGCTGGCGGCATCGGTCATGGAGGCCTCGATCAGACTCGCCGTCGAAAAGCGCATTCTGCTCAGCGCCTTAGCAATCTCGGCCGAAGACGACCGCGCCAGCACGATAACGCTGAGCAGCGAACAGGCCCTTGAGCGGGCCAGGCTCGAAGCCGCCCCCGCCGAAGCGCAAGAAAGCGCGATTACCAAAAATTGTGCATGCGGTTGCCGAGCTTTTGCGGCAGGACGGCATCGAGGTGAAGGTGCCGCATCTTGACCAACGGTCGGGCGGGCAGGTCTGGATAGCCGACGAGTTGACCGGCCAGAGCGTGAGCACGGCGCCGGAGGCCCAACTGGTCACCAATGCCGTGCGCCATGTCTTCGAGATCCCGGACGAGGCTTTTACGCGCGCCTTCAGGAAGGCGGCACTGGCCTTCGAGGAGCGGGACTGCAGCGAGGTCGAGACCACCAACTGGGTCATCAGGATGGACAGGCCGCGGTTACGCGGCGTTCACACGGCGTTCAGAACCGCGCAGAACTATCGCTTCGAGGTCGAGTTCCCTACGCCGGCCAGTTATCGGGCCGAGCTCGCGCACCGCGCGCAGAGCGAATGCGAGCTAGTCCCCATTCCCCGTGGTGCTGGGAGATATTACACTGGGACTCGTCAGGAGAAAGCAGGTCGAGGGCGGCAGGGACCTCCAGGTCGCCCATCGTCGCAAGACAACAGATTGCGGTCGCTCGCTCGCCGCAAGCCGGCGAGATCCTCGCGGCCCTCGGTACGCGGCCGGTCGTGCTCGTCGGCATGCCGGCGAGCGGCAAGTCGACCATCGGCGCCCAGCTTGCCAAGGAGTTGGGGGTGGAGTTTGTCGACATCGATAAGCATATCGTCGCCGATCACGGCAATCTGATGGAGATGTTCGCCGACCCTGGCCGTGGCGAGGCGCACTTCAGGGACCTGGAGACCAAAGAGCTCGCCAAGCAGCTGGAGAGAGGCCCCATCGTCATCGCAACCGGCGGCGGCTGCTTTGGCAAGGAGTCCAATCAAGCCCTGATTCTTAATAAGGCGAGGTCGATCTGGCTCGACACCCGAGCTGAAAGAGCTCCGCAGGCGCCTCGAGAGGGACACCAGCCGGCCGCTGCTGCAAGGCGCCGACATCGAGCAGAAGGTTGACCAGCTGTACGAAGAGCGCAGTCCGTTCTACCAAAAGGCCGATATCAGGTTGCCCCTCGTCCCGCCCTTTCAAAAAGACAAGAAGGACGCCCGCATTTGCGTGAAGGAACTCTACGCTTTCCTGTGCAGCGACAGAGAAGCCGCTCTGCCCGCTGCCGAGATATCACATGTCTCCGGTGCTTCCGGCACCGCCACCAGCATGTCCCCAACAGCTCAGCGCATGCACGATGATCATCACAACGGCTACGATTGCGGGGGCGGCGTCGTGGAAACCATCCAGGCGCCGGCGGCACTATTGAGTGAAAGGGAACGGCCGCCGCTCCTCGACACCCTCACCGCCGACCCGCAGCCTTTGCTGGCCGGCAATAACGCACGAGCGAATTTAGCGTCTTCCACGAGAAGCAGGGAACGCTCAAGTCGAGGACGATAGCTTAGGCGTCGCAGGTTTGGTGCAGGGTGCGGGTTCGCACCGAATGCTAATAAAAGTGGGAAACGCATGCATAAGTCGTGAGAAGCCTGATGGCCGAGTTGATCCGGCCTGGATGACACAAACGTACAAAGACGAACCGCCGGTGCCGGGTCGCGCGCCAAATCCTGGTGATCGACCGGAAAGGATCAGCTCCGAGTCTAAACGGCATCGTCAACTTAATGAAGCGCGGATACTATGACAGAGTGACCCAATCCACCGCCGCGCCATTGCGTCGGTTTCGACAGATAAGATGGATTGGGCAGGCGAGCTCAAAAGAGCGATTGTAAATCGCAGTTGTAGCAGTGTAACAAACTGCGTAACAAAAAGCGCGAAAAGATTAGCATTTTCAGCAGGATAGGCGTGAAACCGAATCCCTCCCTCTCCGCCATTTAGTCCAAAAACCTGACATCTCCCGGGCTGCTAGCCGCCTGCCGCACATCGCGCAGCCAACAGGACAAAGCCGCCCGAGCCGGGACACCCTGGCTTCGCGGAGGCCGTAAGGCTTCGGCGATGGGCAGGCCCATTCGGCATCTCCGCACATGGCTTTCTGTCCGCAAGCGCAGCCATGCCGCTGTGAATTTGCCAGCCGGTTTAGCCCAAATGGGGGAAGAGGCCCGGCCCGAGATCTCGTAATGGTTGGTTCGCCCAGCCAGTTAGGAGACCACCATGCGCAAAGCCTCTTTCGCCATCACAGTCGCCGGCACGGCCTTCTTCGGTCTTTCCACTGTCGCATCGGCATGCGTGTCGATGGACGGCAACGTCGTCGTAAACAACTGCAATTATCGCGTCATGGGAAATTACAAAGGCTCGGATGGCAGTTGGGGTGGCTTCGGACCCATCCGCGCGGGTGGTCGTGAGGTAACTTCCAAAAGACGCGATGCCGGTTGGGACATCAGCTATTGCAACTACGATTCATGGGTGGCAGGCACCTGCCGGCCGAAGGATCCCAGGCAGATGTAAGCCGCTTTCAAGCGCGTCACTTTGCGCGCTCGGCTGACGATGTGGCCGGCGTCGAACACCGGCCACTCTGACAGCGCACGGTAAATCCGTTATTGCTCCTTCTTGAACAGATCCTGGAAGATCAGCTGGCCCCAAGTGCGGCCGCGTGCGTGCACCAGTGCGCCGCCCTCGTTGAGCTTCCCCAGCTTGACCGGTGCTAACCCGAGTTGTTTGGCCAAGACCGCCACGGGAGCGATCGCGTCCTCGTCGTCACCAGACAGAAAGACGACCCGGTGGCCGCCCTCGACGATCGGATCGGCAGCCAGGGTGGCCGCAATCAGGTGATTGAAGCCTTTGACGAGCTTGGCGCCGGTGAACGCCTTTGCGACGAAGGCGGAGGACGGCAGACCGTCCAGTTCTTCGGGGACTGGAAACACGTTCGTCACGTCGATGATCGTCTTGCCTTCCCAGCTTGACAGCGCCTTCGCGACATCTGGGTGCGATTCAAAGCGGACAGCCAAAAAGATGATGTCCGCCTTGACCGCGTCCGCCAGCGTTTTCGGGATGATCGTGGGTCCGATCGCGGCCGCGGCTGATGCAAAGCTTTCCGGGTCGCGCGTGGTTGCCACGGACACTTCGATGCCGTTGCGGGCAAACGCCTTGGCAAGAGCTTGGCCGATCTTGCCGAAGCCGATAATTGCATAGCTCATGTATATTCTCCTTCAGTTTGCCAGGCCCTGCGGGGCTCGGGATATCGAATGGAATGAACGGCGGGGGTAGCGGGTCAGATTTGCGCCAAGCCCCCGTCGACGGCGACCTCGCTGGCGGTCATGAAGCTGCTGTCGGGCGACGCGAGAAACGCAGCCGCCGCCCCGATCTCCGCTGGATCGGCCATCCGCTGAAGCGGATTCATCGAGGCGAAGACCTTCAAGCCCTCCTCGCCTATCGCTGCCTTCGCGAGTTCGGTCGCCGTCGGCCCGGGCGACAGCACGTTTACCCGGATGCCGGTGCCTTTCAAGTCTTCCGCCCACGTCCGCGCGAGGTTGCGCACGGCCGCCTTGCTCGCGCTATAGACGCTGAATGCGGGCGCGCCCGTGGTGCCGGCGCTCGATCCGGTCAGGATAATCGAACCGCCCTCGCCCATCAGCGGCAGCGCCTTCTGGACCGTAAAAATCGTACCCTTCACATTGGTGTTGAAGGTTTCGTCAATGTGCTCGGCGGTGAGCTTGCCGAGCGGAAGCAGGCTTCCCACCCCGGCGTTGGCGAAGATGATGTCGAGGGTTCCGCGCTCGGCCTTCACCGCCGCATAGAGCCGATCAAGGTCGGCCTCATCCGAGACCGAGCCCTTCACCGCGCGGGCATTGGGCCCGAGTTCGGCCACAGCGGCGTCTAGCGCGTCCTGCCGGCGGCCGAAGATGAAGACGAAGGCGCCCTCCTCGATGAAGCGCTTCGCTGCGGCGCGGCCGATGCCGGTGGCGCCACCCGTAATAACCGCAACCTTACCGTCCAGTTTTCCCATGACTCAATCCTTCCAGCTTCTGTCTTTGGTCGTTCGGGTACGCCCCGAGGACCTCTAGATGGGCCCGTCGGGGTCAGGTGGTGAGTGCGGAAGCGCGCACATCCGTGGTGCAAAATCGATCCGCCTTCAGGACTGACGCCAGCCGCGACGATCCGTGTCCGCCATTCGGAATTGCGCCGCCCTGTCGACATAAGCCGTGATGTCCCGCCCCTACTGCTGTAGGATGTGTTAGATACGGGGTTTGGAAGGCGCACCGCGCGGTGCCGGATTGCACCATGATCGACTGGGATGATATTCGCTACTTTCTAGCCGTCGCACGCGGAGGCTCGGTGCGGGCTGCCGGCGCGCAGCTCGGGGTGAATCACTCGACCGTGCTGCGACGCATCGCACAGCTTGAGGAACGCCTCGGGGCGCAAATGTTCGAAAAGCTGCCTTCGGGCTATCGCCTGACCGCTGCGGGCGAGGAGGTCCTCGAGCTCGCGAACCAGATGGAAGCGTCGTCTCACCAGCTGGAGACGCGCGTGTTCGGGCGCGACCAGAGCGTGCGCGGGCTTCTGCGGGTGACGCTGGCACCGCCCCTCGCGACACACCTGCTCATGCCGGACTTCGCCGACTTCGCGCGTCTGCACCCGGACATCGAGATGGAAATCTTGTCGTCCGGCGAACTGGCAAATCTGACCAACCGAGAGGCCGACGTGGCGATCCGCGTCGTCTACGACCGCAAAACCCTGCCGCTCAATCTTCACGGCCTGAAGGGACCGGAGGTGTTCGGCGGCGTCTACATGTCCCGCGATCGCCTGGCCGCGTGGCGGGCGGGCGCGCCTGATCCCATCCGGTGGATCGTCATAAGCGTTCATGGAATTCCAGAGTGGGCCGGCGCGGGTGAAGTTCGCACCACGGGGGTTCCATTCAGGACCACGGACGCCGAGGCGCAGATCGTTGCCGTACGGCAAGGTCTCGGGATCACGACACTGCCGTGCTTCGTCGGAGATGCTGACCCTCTGCTGGCGAGGGTGCCGGGCACCGACCTGCACATGTACGGAACGCTCTGGCTTCTCACCCAGGGTGAGACACGCAAGACCAAGCGCGTGCGGCTCTTCACGGAGTTCATATCCCGCAGGCTCGCCGCCTACGCTCCGCTTCTCACGGGACTATCCATATCGCGCGACTGACGCCCAGCGGTCGACGCTGCGGTGAATGAGCGGACAGCGGCACCTATTGCGGTTGCAGATGCTTAGCCATGAAGTCGATGAACGCCTCGGTCTCAACCTGATCTGTCGACTGGCCGGCCAGAGAACATTGAACTGATCGGTCTCGGCGGGAGCATGGCGGTGGAGGAATGGGCGGCGACGGAACAGAAGCTCTCGGAACGGATGCCTTCTCCGAAGATCCCTATGCTTCAGAGCGCGTGACCAGTCGCTGATCTGACCTCAGGCCGAGCCATCGGATTGATGCTCGGCAATCGCACTCAGAAAAACCTGGCCGAACTCCTTCAGCTTTGCCGCCCCAACTCCATTCACTTCAGCGAAGGCGTCGAGGTCGTGCGGGCGGCGCTCGGCCATGTCGATCAGGGTGCGATCGGAAAACACCACATAGGCCGGCACCTGGCGCTCCTTGGCGAGCCGCAGTCGCAAGGTCTTCAGCGCGGCCAGCAGCCCGGTGTCCACATCCGATTGCCTGAAATCCTGCCCGGAGCGCGACTTGCCGCGCAAGGCGCGGCTGCGCACCTCGACGCGATAATGGAACGGCATCTCGCCACGGCCAAGCGCATGGCCTTTTTCGGCGATGGCGAGGCCGCCATGACCGGCCGGATCCGGCATCAGGAACCCGCCGGCGACGAGCTGCCGGATCAGCGACAGCCAGAAATCCTTCTTGTGCGCCAGCCCGCTGCCGAAGCTGGCAAGCCTCTGGTGGTTCCTGGCCAGCACTTTTTCGGTTTCATGGCCGAGCAGGATGTCGATGACATGGCCGGCACCGAAGCGTTCGCCACTCTGGGCGATGGCTGCCAGGATTATCCGCGCCTCCGCTCCGCCATCGGCGCGCGGCGCCTGGTCGAGGCAGGTGTCGCAATTGCCGCAAGGCTGCGCGTCCTCGCCGAAATAGCCGAGCAGCACCTGGCGGCGGCACTGCGCCGTCTCGCAATAGCCGATCAGCGTGTCGAGCCGGCCATGCGAGCGCCTCTTGTGCTCGGGCGGCGCATCCTCGTCGTCGATGAACATCCGGCGCATGCGGATATCGCCAAGGCCGAACAGCATATGCGCCTCGGCGTCCCGCCCATCGCGGCCGGCGCGGCCGATCTCCTGGTAATAGGCCTCCAGGCTGCCCGGCATGTCGGTGTGGAAGACATAGGCGACGTCAGGCTTGTCGATGCCCATGCCGAAAGCGATGGTCGCCACCATGACGACGCCGGACAGGGTCATGAAGCTGTTCTGGTTGGCGTCGCGCGCCTCCTTGCTCATGCCGGCATGATAGGCGAGCGCGGTGACGCCGTTCTTCTCGAGGAAGGCCGCCATCTCCTCCGTCTTCTTGCGCGACAGGCAGTAGACGATGCCGCTGCGGCCGGGATGGCGCTCGACGAAGCGCAGCAATTGCCGCTTGCTGTCCTGCTTGGCCTCGATGGCAAGCTTGATGTTCGGCCGGTCGAAGCCCAGCACCAGGGTCTCGACGCGCTCGGCAAACAGTCGGGCTTCGATATCGGTGCGCGTGCCTTCGTCCGCCGTTGCCGTCAGCGCGATGATCGGCACGTTGGGAAAGATGCCGCGCAGGCGCGACAGGTCCTCGTATTCGCGCCGGAACGCCGGCCCCCATTGCGAGATGCAATGCGCCTCGTCGACGGCGATCTGGCTGACATCGAGCCTGGCCAGCGCCTCGAGCATCCGCTCGGTCATCAGCCGCTCCGGCGCGAGATAGAGCAGGCGCGTCTGGCCTGAGGCGACGCGACGCCATGCGGCGACATTGGCATCGCGGTCGATCGAGGAATTGATCGTATCGGCAGCCACGCCGGCAAGCCGCAAGGCGGCGACCTGATCCTGCATCAGCGCCACCAACGGCGAAACGACAATGGTGAGCCCGCCCAGGACAAGTGCCGGGACCTGGTAGCAGAGCGATTTGCCCGCACCTGTCGGCATGACGGCCAGCACATGCCGCCCGGCCAGCAGCGCATCCATGACATCGGCCTGGCCGGGGCGAAAATCATCGAAGCCGAACACGTCTTTCAGCACGCGCCGCTTGGGATCTCGCTGTTCCGTCGCGAGGGCCGCCGGTGCCTGCATCACCGCGCGTCCACGGTCGGCGTGCTCATTGGCATGTCATAGCCGAACTCGGCGCAGAAACGCTGGACGCGGACGAGAAATGCCGGGGGCAGGCCGCCGAGATAACTCCTGAATTCTTCATTCCTTTCCCATTTTCTCAACGAAGCCAACCGGATCGGATTGTCCGGATCCTCGCTGAAGCGAATGCGCGGTGTCAGTCCGAACGACTGCGCGATTTTGTCCTGCTGCGCATCGGGCACGCCGGTCATGTCTTCGTAGCGGACAATGAGTATCTGCCGGTGCGGTTGTGCATTCTTCAGCCGGGTCAGCGCGTCGTATTCGGCCAGCCAGCGATGCGGCGTGACGTGGAACCGACGCTCGTTGCGTGTTTGCGGATGCGAACTTGTCAGCGTGTCGAACGGATGGCGCACGCAATAGATCAAGCCGATGGAGGGAGGGAGCTTCGCCAGATGCGCAAAACCGCGCGCATCGCGCTTGACGACGAGGTTCGATTCCGGCCGGTCCAACATGTCCAGCATTGTGTATCGCGCTTCGGGCGGATGGACGAAAATGTCCTCGAAACACCTCATCAGCCGCTGTGTCAGCGTCGTGCCGCTGCGCGCGCAACCCGAAATGAAAATTCTGTTGGCGGGCGCCGCGCGTGCGTATGTGCGTTTTTGCATGCGCTGTTTCAGAGACAGCGGCACGAACCGCAGAAACTCCCGCACAACCCTTCGCGCAGCCGCTCCAAACGCAGCCTCAAGCCTGTGAGCGCCCTTCATCCGCAATTCCGCTGGGCCGCCCGGCACGAAACGCGCCGCTTGGGGTCCATGGCCAAGATACTCGATATCAGCATCAGGCAGACACCGGACTGGAATTCCTGGATGGGAGAGGATGGGAAATCGGTCAAAACGACTCTCTGCATGGGCACCATGCCTTAGCGCAGCTGTCATCGTGCCACAACAGGAACAGGTCGCCTGCAGCCTGCGCCTTCCCTTGCAACACCTTTACCTCGCTGGATTCCTTCACCCAGCAATGTAAGCTCGGCTCCGCTAGCCAGGGAGGATGCGATGCTGCAGACCAGACAGGATGTTCTCGGCGAGCGGTTCCACCTGCAGCGCGCCGCCTTCGAGGCGCAGCCTTTCCCCAACTTTGGCATCCGCAGGGATCGCCTGAAGCGCCTGCTGGCGCTGACCGAGCGGCACGAGGCCGACATCTGCGCGGCGATCGACGCCGACTTTGGCGGCCGCTCCGCGCACGAGACGCGCCTTGCGGAACTGTTCGTCGTGCGCGCCGGTATCCGCCACGCGCTGTCCCATCTCAGGGGCTGGATGCGCGAACGTCGCATTGCCACCGCCATGCCGTTCCTGCCGGGCAGAAACCGTCTCATCCCGCAGCCGCTCGGGGTCGTCGGCATCGTGTCGCCCTGGAATTATCCTTTCCAGCTCGCTGTCGCGCCGGTCACGGCGGCACTCGCGGCCGGCAATCGCGTGCTTATAAAACCTTCCGAATTGACGCCGGCATTCTCAGTGCTGTTGGCCAAACTCGTTGCCGAGCATTTCGCACCCGATGAGCTCAGCGTCATCACCGGCGATGCCGAGATGGGAAAGGCCTTCGTGTCGATGCCTTTCGATCATTTGCTGTTCACCGGCTCGACCGCGGTCGGACGCCAGGTCGCGATCGCCGCGGCCGCCAACCTGACCCCGGTCACGCTCGAACTCGGCGGCAAGTCGCCGGCAATCTTCGATCCGTCCTGCGATCTCGATGCGGCGGTATCCAGCATTGCCTATGGCAAGCTCTTGAATGCCGGGCAGACCTGCATCGCGCCGGATTATCTGCTGGTGCCGAAGGGGCAGGCAGGCACGGTCGCTGTCAAGCTCGCAACGGCGATCGCGAAGCTCTACCCGACCTTGCGCGACAACCCCGATTATACCGCCATCATCAGCGACCGGCACCACCAGCGCCTGCGCGACATGATCACTGAAGCGCGTGACGCCAGCGCCGATGTCACCGAAATCAACCCGGCCGGCGAAGAGCTGGGTGCCAAAAGCCGGAAGCTGCTGCCGACCCTGGTCCGCAACGCCGGCGCAAACCTGCGGCTGATGCGCGAGGAGATTTTTGGGCCGGTGCTGCCCATCGTAGAATACACCGGGATCGACGAAGCGATTGCGCATGTGAACGGAGCGGAGCGCCCGCTGGCGCTCTACTGGTTCGGCCGCGACAGCGGCAATCGTCAACGCATCCTGCACGAGACTATTGCCGGCGGTGTCACCATCAACGACTGCATGCTGCATCTGGTACAGGAAAATCAGCCTTTCGGCGGGGTCGGCGCCAGCGGCATGGGCGCCTATCACGGCGAGTGGGGATTCCGGACCTTCAGCAAGGAGAAGCCGGTTTTCACACAGTCGCGGCTGAGCGCCGGAGCCTTGTTGCGCCCGCCCTACGGCAAGACGTTCGGGCGGCTCTTCAGCCTGCTCCGGCATATCACCTGACCGACGCAGCCACTGCCATAGCGAACACCCGGCGCGTTAAGCCTATGTTCACCATCATGCGGCAGGTTTCGCATCCTGCGGTCATGTCTTGAGTACCGCGGCGCCACAAGCGCCCAGGCAACAACCCGCGCCTCTTTTGAGGTGCGGGTCTTCCCTGCTCGATCTCCTACCCTTGGCTAGAGCAATTCCAGGAAAAGTGTGAAGCGGTTTTCCCGGGAAAAAGGCATAGCGTTTTCCCTTGGGAATTGCGTCAAATCAAAGAGAAAGAAAATCGGCCCGGTGCGGTGTAAAGCTGTCGACCAGCCGCCCTGCTTCCAGCGCCTTGACGCCGTGCACCAGACCGGACGGCACGATGAAGCTGCCGCCGGTCTCGATGGTTTCGGTCCGACCGTCGATGGTCACCTCGAAGCGGCCTTCGGCGACGTAGCTTGCCTGGACATGCGGGTGCGAATGCAGGGCGCCGACGCCACCCTTGTCGAAGCCGAATTCGACCAGCATCAACTCATCGGTGTGCAGGAGGACGCGCCGCCTGTTGCCGTCCAGCGTTGTCGTCCAGGCGCCCTCGCCGGCTTGCGCGAAAATCTTTGCGGTCATTGTTGTCTCCTCAGAGCAATTCCAGGAAAAGTGTGAAACGGTTTTCCGTCCGGAATTGCGTTAAAACAATGAGATAGCGCGGTTCAGCGTTTCCGCTAAACGATGAACCTCGCTAGCGCGCCAGCCAGCCGCCATCCACCGGCACCACCGCTCCATGCATATAGTCCGATGCCGGCGCCAGCAGGAAGACGGCGGCGTCGCCAATGTCGCCCGCCTCGCCCCAGCGGCCGGCCGGGATACGCGCCAGGATGGCGGCGCTGCGGTCGGGATCGGCGCGCAGCGCCTGCGTGTTGTTGGTCTCGATATAGCCCGGCGCGATGGCGTTGACGTTGATGCCTTTTTGCGCCCATTCGCAGGCGAGCAGACGCGTGATGCCGAGCACACCGTGCTTCGAGGCAGTGTAGGACGCAACGCGGATGCCACCCTGGAAACTCAGCACGGAGGCAATGTTGACGATCTTGCCTTTCCGCTCAGCGGCCAAGGCACGCCTTGCAAAGCTTTGGCAGAGCAAAAAAACCGTTTTCAGATTGACGTCCATGACGTCGTCCCAATCGGCCTCGCTGAGATCGACGGCATCGGCGCGGCGGATGATGCCGGCATTGTTGACCAGCCCGTCGAGCGGACCGCTTTCGTCCCAGATCCGGTCGTGCAACGGGCCGGCGGCCGAAATGTCGGCAAGGTCGGCGCTGACCGCCTCGAATTGCCCTCCCAGCGCGGCGACCTTGTCTGCCGTATCGTCCATCGACGAGCGGCCGACGCCGACCACCGCGCCCCCGGCGCGTGCGATCGATACGGCGATGCCCTGGCCGATGCCGGTGTTGGCGCCGGTGACCAGGATACGTTTTCCGGCAAGGCTGAAGGGGTCGCTCACCGCAGATCGCTCAACGCCACCGGGTCGACATCGGTATAGTCGACGTTGTCGCCAGCCATCGCCCAGATGAAAGCATAATTGGAAGTGCCGGCGCCCGAATGGATCGACCAGCCCGGCGACAGCACCGCTTCCTCGTTGCCCATGACGATATGGCGCGTCTCGTCCGGCTCGCCCATGAAGTGGAAGACGCGTGCCGTCTCCGCCAGGTCGAAATAGAGATAGGCCTCCATGCGCCGGTCATGCACATGGCACGGCATGGTGTTCCACACCGAGCCCGGCGCCAGCTGAGTCATGCCGACCACCAGCTGGCAGGTCTTCACGCCGTCGGCATGGATGAACTGGAAGATCGAACGCTCGTTGCAGGTGTCCTTGCTGCCGAGATCGAGGCGCTTGGCGTCGCCGATGCGGATCAGCCGGCTGGGCCAGGCCTGATGCGCCGGCGCGCTGAGCAGATAGAATTTGGCCGGCGCATCTGCATCGGCCGACGCGAACGACACATCAGCGATGCCCATGCCGAGATAGAGCATGTCGCGCGCCTGCAATTCGAAGGACTGGCCGCCGGCCTTGATGACGCCTGCACCGCCGATGTTGACGGCGATCAGCTCGCGACGGTCGAGAAAGTTCTTGGTGCCGGTCGGCTTGATCGTTTCCAGTTGAAGCGCGGCGTCCGTCGGCACGGCGCCGCCGACGATCATGCGGTCGTAATGTGTGTAGGTCAGGCTGATGCGGCCGGGCTGGAACAGGCCGTCAATGTGAAAGTTGTGGCGCAGCTCATCGGTTCCCATCGCCGCGGCGGCGACCGGGTCGATGGCAAAGCGGGATGTATAGTCGGTGTGGCTCTGGTTCATTTCAATCCTGACTTGAGATGGGTCATTCGCCGGCGGCGGCCTTGACCGAACTGGAATAAAAAGCCTGACGCGCATGCAGGCGTTCGCGGTAACGCTGCTGGCTGGCGGTGAGGTGCGCGCGCATCGCCTCTCGCGCGGCCTCGGCATCGCCAGAGGTAATGGCGTTGAGGATCACCAGGTGCTCGCGCTGCAGTCCGCGCTGGTAGCTATCGGATTGCGCCAATTCGGTCGACCAGGGCGAAGTCACGTCGCACGGGATGGCGCGCCGGCCGAGCACGTCGAGCATCTCGACATAGAATGGGTTGCTGGTGGCGCTGGCGATCGCGCGATGGAACGCGAGGTCGGCCGGACCGGTCGGCTCGCTGGCAAGCAGCAGCCGCTCGAATTCGAAGAAGGCTTCCTGGATCGCCGCCTCCTGCGCGGCATTGCGGCGGACGGCGGCGATCCCGGCCGATTCAATCTCGATCGCCAGCCGCACTTCGAGCACGTTGAGCGCGATCGAATCCTTGCTGCCCATGTCGGCGGCAAGCGCGCCGAACAATGTCGAGATGTGCTCTGTGACGAAGACGCCGGCGCCCTGGCGCGGTTCGACCAGCCCGTCGGCGGCAAGCTTGGCCAGCGCCTCGCGGATGACGGTGCGGCTGACGCCGAAGGTTTCGGTCAGTTGGCCTTCGGTCGGTAATTTATGGCCGGGCAGGATCTCACCCGCCTGCAACTGCTTACGGATCGTCGTGACCACTGTCTCCGACAATTTGGGTTTTCTCTCGACCCTGAGGTCGGTCGCGGTGTCCGATGCCATGTCGCCCCTATTTGAAGACGCTCGGTAGCCAGAGCGAAATGGCCGGAATGTAAGTGACGAGCCCCAGTACCACGAGCCCGGCCCCATAGAACGGCCAGATCGAGCGCATCGCTTCCCAGACGGATATCTTGCCCACTGCGCACGCCACGAACTGCACAGCGCCCACCGGCGGCGTATTCAGCCCGATGCCGAAGTTGAGGATCATGATAACGCCAAAATGCACTGGGTCGACGCCGTAGGCTTGCGCCACGGGCAGGAAGATCGGCGTGCAGATGATGATCGTCGGCCCCATGTCCATGAAGGTGCCGAGGAACAGCATCAAGACGTTGAGCAGGAGAAGCACGACCAGTGGATCGTCCGAGATCGCGTTCATGGAGGCTATGAGCGCTGCCGGCACTTTCAGGAAGGCCATCAACCACGAGAACGCCGCCGCCATGCCGATGATGAGCAGCACCATGGCCGTGGTGCGCACGGCACCATGGGTGGCATGAACGAAACCTTCCCAAGTCATCTGCCGGTAAACAAAGACAGTAACGAGCAACGCATAGATGACCGCGACACAGGAACTCTCGGTCGCCGTGAAAACGCCCGATCGTACGCCACCGAAGATGATCGCGATCAGCAGCAGGCCGGGCACCGCGACAGCGAAGAGATGCGCGACGGCGGTGAAGCCCGGAAACGGCTCGGTCGGATAGCCGCGGGAGCGCGCCACGAAATAGGCGGTGATCATCAGCGACAGGGCCAACAGCAGGCCCGGAATGATGCCGGCCGTGAACAGGTCGGCGATGGAGATCTTTCCACCTGCCGAGATCGAGTAGATGATCATGTTGTGCGACGGCGGCAGGAGCAGCGCGATCAGCGCCGCCATCGACGTGACGTTGACGGCGTAATCCGCTCCATATCCACGCGCTTTCATCTGCGGGATCATCAAGCCGCCGACCGCCGCTGCCTCGGCCACCGCGGAGCCGGAAATGCCGCCGAACAGTGTAGCGGTCGCAATGTTGACCTGCCCGAGGCCGCCGCGCAAATGGCCAACGAGCGAGCCGGCGAAGGCAACGATCTTGCTGGCGATGCCGCCGCGCACCATCAAGTCGCCGGCATAGATGAAGAAGGGAATGGCCAGCAGCGAAAAGACGCTCATGCCGGAATTCAGGCGCTGGAACACGATGAGCGGCGGCAGGCCCATATAGAGGACGGTGGCAAAGCTTGCGACGCCGAGGCAGAAAGCGATCGGCGTGCCGATAAGCATCAGAAGGGTGAAGACGCCGAAGAGAATCCAGAGTTCCATGGCGTCAGACCTTCACGTTCGCCGTGTCAAGTTCGGTTGCGACTTCCGCCGGCGGCAGTTCATCGAGCACATCGTCGATCGGCGCACCGGAGAGACGAAGCACGATGCGCTCCAGCGTGAAGAGCACGACGAGCACGCCTCCCGCGACCAGCGGGACGTAGTCCCAGCCCCCGGATATGCCGAGCGACGGCAAGGTAGCGCCCCAGGTCAATGCAACCAGTTGGCTGCCATACCAGATCATACCGATGCCGAAGGCGAGCGCGACGAGGTCCGAGATCATCCGCAGCCAACGCTTGCCGCCTTTGGGCAGCACGTAGAGCAGGACGTCGAAGCCGAGGTGATAGTTCTCGCGCACCCCGACGGCAGCGCCGAGGAAAATGAACCAGCTCATCAGCATCACCGAGCCCTGCTCGGTCCAGCTTGGCGAGCGGTTCAGGACATAACGACCGAACACCTGCCAGGCGACGAAGGCGGTCATCAGCACCAGCCCGATGCCTGCGATCCATAGCGCCGCTGTGCTGACGCGCGACATCATGCGCGCGACGCCGGACAGGGGCGGTCTGTGTTCTGGGCTGGAGGTCACCGGTTCTCTCCGCAAGAGGATGGCGGCGCGGAATGCCCGCGCCGCCGCTTGATCACTGCACGGCCTTGATGGCTTCGACCATGGCCTTCAGCTTGTCGTCCTTGACGTGCTTCTCGTAGACCGGACCCATGGCGTCGATGAAGGGCTGCTTGTCCGGCGTCGTGATCTGCGAACCGGCCGCCTCGACCTTGGCGCGCGATTCCTTGACCTTGGCGGTCCACAGCTCGCGCTGCCTGGCGACGCTCTCCTTGGCGGCCGCCTTGAAGATCGCCTGATCCTCCGGCGTCAGCTTGTCCCAGCTCGACTTCGCCATGACGAAGGCTTCCGGCACCATAGTATGCTCGTCGAGCGAATAGAACTTGGCGACTTCCGCATGCTTGGCGGTGTCGTAGCTCGGAAAATTGTTTTCCGCGCCGTCGATGACTCCGGTCTCGATCGCCGAATACACCTCGCCATACGGCATCGGCGTGGCGTTGGCGCCGAGTGCCGCCACCATGTCGACGAAGATGTCGGACTGGATGACGCGGAACTTCATGCCGGACAGATCGGCTAATGAGTTGATCGGTTTCTTCGAATTGTAGAAGGAGCGCGCGCCGCTGTCGTAAAAGGCGAGCAGCACCAGCCCGACCTGTTCGAACGCCGCCGCGATCTGGTCGCCGACCGCCCCGTCCATGACCTTGTGCATATGGTCTTCCGAGCGGAAGATGTAGGGCAGCGAGGGCACCGTGGTTTCGGGAATGAGCCCGTTGAACGGCGCCATCGAGATGCGGTTGAGGTCGATCACGCCGGTGCGAACCTGCTCGATCGTGTCCTTTTCTTCGCCGAGCTGCGCGGAATGATAGAGCTCGACCGCATAGCGGCCGGCCGTACGCTCCTTTACAAGCTCGCCGAAATATTTGACCGCCTCGACCGTCGGATAGCCGTCCGGGTGGGTGTCGGACGAGCGCAGAACCGTCTGGGCGCTTGCGGTTCCGGCCATCAGTGCGGCGGCGAGTAGCGCAGCTCCCGTCAGTCTTGAAAAATGCAACATGGTTCCTCCCTTTGCATTGCGGGCGAGTTGCCCCTTCAGAGCCGATACGCCTTTTTCGCCAGCGTATAGGTCAGTTCCCGCGCCAGTTCATGCGCCTCGTCCTCGCGCAGCCGATGCTCGGCGACGAGACGCGCCAGGAACGCGCAGTCGACTCGCCGCGCCACATCGTGACGCGCCGGGATCGATGGAAAGGCACGGGTGTCGTCGTTGAAACCGACGGTGTTGTAGAAGCCGGCCGTCTCGGTGGTCATCTCGCGGAAGCGCCGCATGCCTTCCGGGCTGTCGTGGAACCACCATGCCGGCCCGAGCTTCAGCGCCGGGTAGACACCGGCCAGCGGCGCCAGCTCACGCGCATAGCTGGTCTCATCCAGAGTGAAGAGGATGACGGTCAGGTCGCGTTCCAGCCCGACGCAGTCGAGCAGCGGCTTCAGCGCCGTCACATAGTCGGTCCTGGTCGGGATATCGAAACCCTTGTCGCGGCCGAAATTCTGGAAGATCGAGGGTGAATGGTTGCGCCAGGAGCCGGGATGGATCTGCAGGACCAGTCCATCGTCGAGGCTCATCTTGGCCATCTCGGTCAGCATCTGGGCGCGGAACAGTTTTCGCTCGCGCTCATCGTCGGAACCACGGCGAATCCGATTGAACAGCTCTTGCGCCGCCGCATCCGAAAGATTGGCGGTCTCGGCCGTCGGATGGCCATGATCCGACGAAGTCGCGCCGAAGCTTTTGAAGAAGGCACGCCGCTGGCGATGCGCATCGAGATAGCCGGCCCAATTGCCGGTGTCGCAGCCGGTGATCTCACCGAGCCGGTCGAGATTGGTTGAAAACCCTTCGAAATCGGGGTCGACGACCGCGTCCGGCCGATAGGCGGTGATAACGCGGCCCTGCCAGCCGCTGTCGCGGATCATCTGGTGCCATTTGAGATCGTCGAGCGCGCCTTCCGTGGTCGCGATGACCTCGATGTTGAACCGCTCGAACAGCGCGCGCGGGCGAAAATTCTCCCACTGCAGCAGCGTCGCGATGGTGTCGTAGTGGCGGTCGGCGGTCGCCGCGGTCAGCGGTTCGTCGATGCCGAACAGATCGGCGAGCACATGATCGAACCACAGCCGGGTCGGCGTGCCGCGAAACAGATGATAGTGCTCGGCAAAAAGCCGCCAGATCGCCCTGCCGTCGGTCTCGACCGGCGCGCCGTCGAGCGTCGCCACGCCGAGATCCTCAAGGCGGACGCCTTGGCTGAACAGCATGCGGAAGATGTAGTGATCCGGGACGATGAGCAGTTGCGCCGGATCCGGGAATGGCTCGTTCAGCGCATACCAGCGCGGATCGGTGTGACCATGCGGGCTGACAAGGGGCAGGTCCTTGATCCCGGCATAGAGATCACGGGCAATCGCGCGCGAATGCGCCTCGGCGGGAAACAGCAAATCCGCATGGGTCAGTGCCACGATCATCCTCCCAAGCCACTATCGGTAGGGGCGGCAAGAATTAATGTCAACATACAAAAACTAGATTGTTGTATGATGACTTTTCGACCCATTGTGTGGCAGGAAATCGAATGTTACGCCGCTTTGCCGATCCCTGCCGAGGCCACTCATGTCATCCGACCAGACCAGTCGCACCACGACGACCGAACGCCTTTCCACGAAGACCGTGCGCGCACTGCCGGCTTCGATCGCGACACCTGCGTATTATCGCAGCCGCGTCGTCCCGGGCATCGTGCACCTTGGTGTCGGCGCCTTCCACCGCGCCCATCAGGCAGCCTATGTCGACGATTGCCTGGCGGCAGGCGAGGCGGATTGGGGCATAACAGGCGTTTCGCTGCGCAGCACCGACACGCGCGACGCTCTCACGCCGCAGGACGGGCTCTACACGCTGGCGATCAGAAGCAGTGGAACCGAAAAGCTTCAGGTCATCGGCTCGATCGGCGCGATGCTGGTGGCGCCCGAAGACCCCAGCGCTGTGCTGGCCACGCTGACCGATCCGCGCACCCGCATCGTCACGCTGACGATCACCGAAAAAGCCTATCTGAGGGCGGCAGGCGGCGGATTGGACGCCGCACATCCCGATATCGCCCATGATCTGGCCAATCCTCGGATGCCGAAGACAGCGCATGGTTTTCTGACCGAGGCGCTTGCCCTGCGACGCGCCGCCGGCACGCCGCCCTTTACCGTGCTCTGTTGCGACAATCTGCCGGCCAACGGCGCCACGCTGCACCGGCTGTTGGTCGAATTCGCCCAGTTGCGAGATGCCGGGCTCGCTCAATCGAGTGATGTCGGAATTGCCGACCACATCGCACACCAGGTCGCGTTTCCCTCCAGCATGGTCGATCGTATCGTGCCTGCAACCACCGACGCCGATCGGGCGCGGATCGCTGAAGAACTCGGCGTCGAGGATGCCTGGCCCGTGATGACCGAGCCGTTTTGTCAGTGGGTGGTCGAAGATAAGTTCCCGACTGGCCGGCCCGCGTGGGAACAATTCGGCGTCACCATGGTTCGCGACGTCGGCCCGTTCGAGGACATGAAGCTCAGGCTGCTCAACGGCTCGCATTCGGCCATCGCCTATCTTGGCCTGCTCAGCGGTCATGCCACCGTCGACCGCGCCTTCGCCGACCCGGCGATCCGCCAATTCGTCGATGCCTTGTGGGCCGAAGCCATCCCGACCCTGCCCGAGGATGCCGGATTGGACACGAGCGCCTATATTGCGGAGCTCGCGGAGCGTTTTTCCAACACTGCACTTGCCCATCGCACGGCGCAGATCGCCAATGACGGCAGCCAGAAATTGCCGCAGCGCATCGTCGCTTCCGCCATCGAATGCCTGGAAGCCGGTACTGAATTGGTCCATCTAACCCTGGTGGTGGCTGCCTGGATCGCCGCTTGCGCCGCGCGAGGGAAAACCTTGCCGGAAGGCCATTTCACCGACCCGCTCGATGCGGCGTTGACGGAACTTTTGAGTGAGCAACTGCCGGCGAATGAAACCGTGACCGCGGTGTTCGACCTGGCCGGCTTCGCTGGGGAT
>NZ_RZTB01000015.1:65696-89019 GCF_003997735.1 Mesorhizobium sp. M7A.F.Ca.MR.148.00.0.0
GGCTTATTTGCCGACCGAACCGTCCAGCGTTTGCCGGGAAGAATACTCCGTGCCTTTTGAATTCCAGAACAATCGCACGGCCTTGCCGACGAGGTTTTCGTAGGGAACGAAGCCGACCATGAATCGGCTGTCGGAGGCATTGTCGCGATTGTCGCCCAGCATGAAATAGTGACCTTCGGGCACCTCAAATTCCCGCGTGTTGTCGCCGATGGAACTGTCAGTCAGGTCGAGAACGAAATGGGTGACACCGCCCGGCAGGGTCTCCCGTTGAAGCCTGGCAGGTTGCTCGCGTTCCTCGTAGGAGAAAGTGCCTGCATCCTTGAGGCCGACGGCCACATCGTTGATGTGCAGCACGCCATTGACCATCTGGATTTTGTCCCCGGGAAGACCGACGATCCGCTGGATGTAATCCACGCTGGGGTCGGGCGGGAATTTGAACACCACCACATCCCCTCGCCTGGGCTCCGCGCCGAACATGCGGCCTTCTATCGGCAACAGATTGAACGGCACGCTGTAACGGCTGTAGCCATATGCGAATTTGGAGACGAAGAGATAGTCGCCGCCTTGCAATGTCGGCACCATACTGCTGGATGGTATCGAAAACGGCTGGAACAGAAACGAACGGACCGCAAATGCAGCCGGATAGGTAGTCAGAAAGACAAGCACCAGCACCCAAAACCCGTGCGCATACCATCTCACCGGCTTGAACCGATGGGCGAAGGGCACGACGAGCGCTGCCCCCAGAATCATCGAACCGATACCTGAAAAATTGGCCAGCCAGGCAAGATCGGTTCCCGGCAGCACCGGAAATCCGGTGTAGGCGAGTGCGAAAACGATGGCGCTGATCACCACCAGGCTGGCAACCGCCGGCTTGCCGCTGCCGATCCACAGAAATCCGCCGAATGGACCGCCAAAGGCCGACACAAGGGCCGTCGACCACCAGGAGCGTGAGGCTGTTTCTCGTTGCGCTGTTTCTTCCGTCACCGGCCCACCCCCATCCCAAGGCAGCGCGACTGTCCAACAAACAAAAGCGAGGCAAGGCCCCGCTTTTTACTCTTTCATCGGAACCTAATTTCAAGCCGGAAGAATAGCGCCTTCCAGCGTGGTGAGCTGGCTAAGGAACTGCTCCGCCTTGCTGCGAGCCTCGTCGTCCTTGGCATCAGTGGCGTCTTCTTTGGCTTCCTGGATGCGGCGCGCGAGATCGGCGCGGTCGACATCCTTCACCGCGACAGCCGATTCCGCCAGCAGCGTGCAGCCGGCCGGAACGATGTCGGCGAAGCCGCCGAACACCACATAGCGTTCTTCACCGCCCGCCGCGGTCTTCACGGTGACGACGCCCGGCTTGATCGTGGTCATGACCGGAGCGTGATGCGCCATGACGGTCATCTCGCCTTCGGCACCCGGAATGACGACGGATTCGACCTGCTCGGAAACAAGCAGGCGTTCCGGCGAGACCAGTTCGAATTTGAAAGCTTCAGCCATGATCAATTTAGCGAATAGCGAATAGCGAGTAGCGAATTAGTCAGAAGAAGAATTCGCCGGCCCATATTCCCAATTCGCTACTCCCTATTCGCTATTCGCTTGATTACGCCGCTTCAGCCGCGAGGCGCTGTGCCTTCTCGACTGCTTCCTCGATGCCGCCGACCATGTAGAAGGCGGCTTCCGGCAGGTGATCGTAGTCGCCGTTGCAAAGGCCCTTGAAGCCCTTGATGGTGTCGGCGAGATCGACCAGCTTGCCCGGCGCGCCGGTGAACACTTCGGCGACGAAGAATGGCTGCGACAGGAAGCGCTCGATCTTGCGGGCGCGGGCCACGGTCTGCTTGTCCTCTTCCGAGAGCTCGTCCATGCCCAGGATGGCGATGATGTCCTGCAGCGACTTGTAGCGCTGGAGGATCGACTGCACCTGGCGCGCGACGCCATAGTGCTCGTCGCCGACGACCAGCGGGTCGAGCATGCGCGAGGTCGAATCCAGCGGATCGACGGCCGGATAGATGCCCTTTTCGGCGATGGCGCGATTGAGCGTCGTCGTCGCGTCAAGGTGGGCGAACGAGGTCGCCGGCGCCGGATCGGTCAAGTCGTCGGCGGGCACGTAGATGGCCTGCACGGACGTGATCGAGCCCTTGGTGGTGGTGGTGATACGTTCCTGCAGCGCGCCCATGTCGGTGGCGAGCGTCGGCTGATAGCCCACGGCCGAAGGAATACGGCCGAGCAGAGCCGACACTTCCGAACCAGCCTGCGTGAAGCGGAAGATGTTGTCGACGAAGAACAGCACGTCCTGGCCCTGGTCGCGGAAATATTCCGCAACCGTCAGGCCGGTCAGGCCGACGCGGGCGCGCGCACCCGGCGGCTCGTTCATCTGGCCGTAGACGAGTGCGGCCTTGGAGCCTTCGCCGCCGCCCTTCTTGTTGACGCCGGATTCGATGAACTCGTGATACAGATCGTTGCCTTCGCGGGTGCGCTCGCCGACGCCGGCGAACACCGAATAGCCGCCATGCGCCTTGGCGATGTTGTTGATCAGTTCCTGGATCAGCACGGTCTTGCCGACGCCGGCGCCGCCGAACAGGCCGATCTTGCCGCCCTTGGCGTAGGGAGCCAGCAGGTCGAGCACCTTGATGCCGGTGATCAGGATCTGCGCTTCCGTCGACTGCTCGACATAGGTCGGAGCCGGCTGGTGGATGGAGCGCATTTCGGTCGCGTCGACCGGGCCTTCTTCGTCGACCGGCTCGCCGATGACATTGATGATGCGGCCGAGCATGCCCGGGCCGACCGGCACGGTGATCGGCGCGCCGGTGTCACGCACTTCCTGGCCGCGAACCAGACCTTCGGTCGAGTCCATGGCGATGCAGCGCACGGTGTTTTCACCCAGATGCTGGGCAACTTCGAGCACCAGGCGGCTGCCGACATTGGTCGTCTCGAGCGCGTTCAGGATCGCCGGCAGGTGATCGCCGAACTGCACGTCGACAACGGCGCCGATGACCTGGCGAACCTTGCCGACAACGCCGGTTGCCTTGGTGGCCACTGCCGATGTCTTGGCAGCAGCGGCCTTCGCCGGTGCTGCCGCCTTGGCCGGGGCAGCCTTCGCGGCTGCTGCTGGAGCCTTTGCCGCCTTCGCGGGGGCTGCGGTCTTCGCGGCTGCGGCCTTGGGGGCCGCCGTCTTGGGGGTCGCTGCTTTCGCCATCGTCTTTACCCTTTTTCGTCCTTTGTTTCTCACGCGGTCCGATCGCGGGTCGATGACCCGCGAACCACGCCTAGAGCGCCTCGGCGCCCGAAATGATTTCGATCAGTTCCTTGGTGATCTGAGCCTGCCGCTGGCGATTGTAGGTGATCGACAGCTTGTTGATCATGTCGCCGGCGTTGCGCGTCGCATTGTCCATGGCGCTCATCTTGGCGCCCATTTCGCCGGCCACATTTTCGAGCAGCGCCCGGAAAACCTGCACGGAGATGTTGCGCGGAATGAGGTCGGAGAGGATTTCGCCCGGCTCCGGCTCATATTCGTAGACAGCGTTGCCGCCATCCGTCGCTTCGGCCGGAGCCGAAGCAACGCCGGCCGGAATGATCTGCTGCGCGGTCGGGATCTGGCTGATCACCGACTTGAACTGCGAATAAAACAGCGTGCAGATATCGAAGCCGCCCTCATTGAAGAGGTGGATGACCTTCTTGGCGATGGCATCGGCATTGACGAAGCCGAGTGTCTTGACCTCGCGCAGATCGACGCGGTCGATGATCATCGATGCATAGTCGCGGCGCAGGATGTCGAAACCCTTCTTGCCGACGCAGATGATCTTGACCTGCTTGCCGTCCGCCAAAAGCTTCCGGATATGGTCGCGGGCAAGGCGGGCGATCTGCGAATTGAAGCCGCCGCACAGGCCGCGCTCGGCGGTGCAGACGACGAGCAGATGCACGTCATCCTTGCCGGTGCCGGTCATCAGCGCCGGGGCATCGCCGCCGCCGCCGATTGCCTGGGTTATGTTGGCCAGCACGGAACCCATGCGCTCCGAATAGGGGCGCGCCGCTTCCGCAGCCTCTTGCGCACGGCGCAGCTTCGCCGCGGCGACCATCTGCATCGCCTTGGTGATCTTCTGCGTCGCCTTGACCGAGGCGATACGGTTACGAAGGTCTTTTAATGAAGGCATGCTTCAAACCTGATCCCGTCTTGCAATTCGCTCAGGCGAAGGTCTTGGCGAAAGCGTCGATCTCGGCCTTCAGCTTGGCGCGCAGATCGTCCGACAGCGCCTTTTCCTTGCGGATGGCTTCGAGGACGTCCTTGCCGGCCGAACGCATGTGGCTGAGCAGGCCATGCTCGAACTTGCCGACCTGGTTGACCGGCAGCTTGTCGAGATAGCCGTTGACGCCGGCGAAGATCACCGCGACCTGCTCTTCCGTCTTCAGCGGCGAGAACTGCGGCTGCTTCAGGAGTTCGGTGAGGCGCGATCCGCGGTTGAGCAGGCGCTGGGTGGCGGCATCGAGATCCGAGCCGAACTGCGCGAAGGCCGCCATTTCGCGGTACTGCGCAAGCTCGCCCTTGATCGAACCGGCAACCTGCTTCATCGCCTTGATCTGCGCGGCCGAACCGACGCGGCTGACCGACAGACCGACGTTCACCGCAGGACGAATGCCCTGGAAGAACAGGTTGGTCTCGAGGAAGATCTGGCCGTCGGTGATCGAGATCACGTTGGTCGGGATATAGGCCGACACGTCGTTGGCCTGCGTTTCGATGATCGGCAGCGCGGTCAGCGAACCACCGCCCAGATCGTCGTTGAGCTTGGCGGCGCGCTCGAGCAGGCGCGAGTGCAGGTAGAAGACGTCGCCCGGATAGGCTTCGCGGCCCGGCGGGCGGCGCAGCAGCAGCGACATCTGGCGATAGGCGACGGCCTGCTTCGACAGATCGTCGTAGCTGATCAGCGCGTGCATGCCATTGTCGCGGAAATATTCGCCCATGGTGGCGCCGGCGAACGGCGCCAGGAACTGCATCGGTGCCGGATCGGAAGCGGTGGCGGCGACGATGATCGAATATTCGAGCGCGCCGCGCTCTTCCAGCACCTTGACGAACTGCGCGACGGTCGAGCGCTTCTGGCCGACGGCGACGTAGACGCAGTAGAGCTTTTCCTTCTCGGGGCCGTTGTCGTGCACCGATTTCTGGTTGAGCATCGTGTCGAGGATGATGGCGGTCTTGCCGGTCTGGCGATCGCCGATGACCAGCTCGCGCTGGCCGCGGCCGACCGGGATCAGCGCATCGATGGCCTTGAGGCCGGTCGACATCGGCTCGTTCACCGACTTGCGCGGAATGATGCCGGGCGCCTTGACGTCGACGCGCTTGCGCTCGACCGCCTTGATCGGACCCTTGCCGTCGATCGGATTACCGAGCGCGTCGACGACGCGGCCGAGCAGGCCTGGGCCGACGGGGACGTCGACGATGGCGCCAGTGCGCTTGACGATGTCGCCTTCCTTGATGTCGCGGTCGGCGCCGAAGATGACGACGCCGACATTGTCGGCTTCGAGGTTGAGCGCCATGCCGCGGATGCCGCCGGGGAATTCGACCATTTCGCCGGCCTGGACATTGTCGAGGCCGTAGACGCGGGCGATACCGTCACCGACGGACAACACCTGTCCGACTTCGGAGACCTCGGCCTCCTTGCCGAAATTCTTGATCTGGTCTTTCAGAATTGCGGAAATTTCCGCGGCGCGGATGTCCATCAGCCGACCTCTTTCAGTGCAAGCTTGAGCGAATTGAGTTTGGTTTTGAGCGACGTATCGATCTGGCGCGAGCCCATCTTGACCACCAGCCCGCCGAGCAGCGACGGATCGACGGTGACGGAGATAGCCACGTCCTTGCCGGCAACGCTCTTCAGCGCCGCCTTGAGTTCGGTCTGCTGGGCAGCCGTCAGTTCGTGCGCCGACGTCACTTCAGCAGCGGTCTCGCCACGATGTTCGGCTGATATCTGGCGGAACGCCCTGATCATGCCGGGAATGGCGAACAGCCGGCGGTTACGGGCGACGACGCGCAGGAAATTGCCGGTGAGGCCGGCAATCCCGGCCTTGTCGGCGATTGCCGCGATGGCCTTCGCCTGGTCCTCGCTGGAGAACACCGGGCTGTTGATCAGCCGGGTGAGATCAGCGCTGCCCGCGAGCATGGCTTCGAAGCTGTTGAGGTCAGCTTCGACCTTGGCCACGGAATTTGCCTGCAGGGCGAGTTCGAACAGCGAACCCGCATAGCGTTCTGCGACACCTGAGATTGGCGATGACGATTGAGCCACGGACCGTCTTTTCTCTTGTCTGACAGGCCGTAGATTGTTGGCGCGAGCAAAAACTCTGGCTAAATCTTTGACCTTACTGCATTTTTTCAAGCACGGAGACGCGGCTTCCGCTATCCCCGGCCGAAAGTCGATTGCCGTCTAGCACAGGCATTTTAAGACCGCAATGCGTCGTTCCGCATGGTTTTCAGGCACTATTGTCGCATCCGGCAAAAGTCACCCGTCTTCCATCGCGGAATACCCAACGATTCAAGGCAGAAAGCCGAAGGCAAAGGCGAGCGGCAACGCCGCCAGCACCAATTCCACCACAATGGAAACCCAATTGAAAGGCGTGTTGGCGCCATCCGACATCATCGACAGCAGCCGGCCGAAGGCGGTGAACAGCCAGGAGAAGCCAAGCGCCATGTAGATCAGCGGCTGCGCCAGCAGGATACAGCACAGGCCGACGCCGAGATAGAAGCCCGACATCCTGCCGCGCCCCTCGGCGATCGCCGCAGCCTTCTCTGGTTTGACCTGCAAGCGCAGGGCACGGAAGGCGAGGCCAGGGGCCAGAAAAAACAAAAGACCGAGCAGCACGGTGACGACGGCGCTCGACCAGGCCAGCCATTCGCCCTGGCTCGTCGGCCATGGAAGCGCAAAATCCATCTTGTCCCCTCGAAATGCCTGTTTTGAAATTCCGGGCATTCTAGCGGAGGAAAAGAGGCGCGCCAGATGGATCCACGCACTTTAGGCGGCGCGCATCAACCGAGCGCGAATGCCACAGCCGCTTCGGCATGGATGCGCGTCGTGTCGAAGACCGGGATGTCGAAATCCTGCTGGCCGATAAGCATGGTGATCTCGGTGCAGCCCAGGATGACGCTGTCGGCCGCCTCTTCGCGGCGCAGGCGCTCGGTCTCGGCGATATAGGCCGCCTTTGAAGTCTCCTTGACGATGCCCTGGCACAACTCGTCGTAGATGACGCGATGGACCATGTCGCGCCCGGCGCCATCGGGCACGACAGGGTTCAAGCCAAATCTGTCGGCGAGCCGGCCCTTGTAGAAATCCTGCTCCATGGTGAAGCGCGTCGCCAGCAGCGCCGGACGCTGCATGCCGGCGCGCTTGACCGCCACCGCGGTGGCATCGGCGATGTGGATCAGCGGGATCGACACCGACGCCTGCACTTGGTCGGCCAGTTTGTGCATGGTGTTGGTGCACAAAAGCAGACCTTCCGCGCCGCCGGCCTCGAGTTTGCGCGCCGCTTCGACGAGAAGCACACCGGCGCCATCCCAGTCGCCATGATGCTGCCGCTCGGCGATTTCGGCGAAGTCGAATGACCAGAGCAGAAGCCTGGCCGAATGCAAGCCGCCCAGCCGCTCGCGCACGATCTCGTTGAGCAGCCGATAGTAGATGGCCGTCGATTCCCAGCTCATGCCGCCCAGAAGGCCAAGGGTTTTCATTGCGCGAGCTGTTCCTTTTCCTAGGCGATCCTCGATACTATAAACACATGAGACCACAAGGAGGTCGCAGTGAAAACCGTTCAGCTTCAGCAGGCCAAAGGACACTCTCGGCAATTGTGGAGGCCGCGGGAAATGGCGAGCCAACCATCATCACAGAAAACGGCAGGCCGGCTGCCATGATCGTCCCGGTCGATGAAGGGCGAAAGCTCTATGCGCAAGACAGTCGGAGAAATTTGGCTGATTGGTTACTTCGGTATCCCGGCGGCATCGAATTTGAGCGAAACGAATCGCCGTCACGAGATGTCGAGTTTTGAGCCGCCCGACGTACCTATTTGAATCCACCTACCAAGCGCCCGGCAACTACAAAAAACTCTGCGGATCGATATCCACCTGCACCCTGACCGAGCCGCGCTGCTTCGGCCCGTTGGCAAGCATCGCGCGAATAAAACCTTGCATGTCGGCGCGCCGTTCGCCCTGGATCAGCAGGCGGAAGCGGTGGCGGCCGCCGAGAAGGGACAGCGGCGCCTCCGCCGGCCCCAGCACGAACAGATCGGTCGCCTCGGGCGCGGCGCGGCGCAGGCCGCGTGCATGGCCCTCGGCTTCCGCCCGCGTCACCGCGCTGACGATGACGCCGGCGAGCCGGCCGAAAGGCGGCAGTGCGGCCCGTTCGCGCTCGGCGATCTCACGTTCGTAAAACGCCTCGGCGTCGCCGGAGACGATTGCCCGCATCACCGGATGCTCGGGCTGAAAAGTCTGCAGCAGGCCAAGGCTCTTCTTGCCGGTGCGGCCGGCGCGGCCGGTGACCTGGCTGAGCAGCTGGAACGTCCGCTCTGCGGCGCGCGGATCGCCATTGGCAAGGCCGAGATCGGCATCGACGACGCCAACCAGGGTCATGTTGGGAAAGTTGTGCCCCTTGGCGACGAGCTGCGTGCCGATGACGATGTCGGCCTCGCCATCAGCGATCGCCTCCAGTTCCAGCCGCAGCCGCCGCACACCGCCCATCAGGTCGGACGACAAGACGATGGTGCGCGCGTCGGGAAAATGCGTAACGACCTCTTCAGCGATCCGCTCGACGCCCGGTCCGCAGGCGACCAGATGATCCAGCGTGCCGCATTCCGGGCAGGCCTCGGGGCGGCGCTCATTGTGCCCGCAATGATGGCAAACCAGCTGGCCGCGAAAACGGTGCTCGACCAGCCAGGCCGAGCAGACCGGGCAGCCGAAGCGATGGCCACAAACCCGGCACAGCGTCAGCGGCGCATAGCCGCGCCGGTTGAGGAACAATAGCGACTGCTCCTTCCTCTCCAGCGTCTGGCGCATCTGGTCGAGCAGCACCGGCGACAGGAAGCCACCGCGCGCCGGCGGCGCCCGCCGCATGTCGACCGCCTTCAGATGGGGAAGAGCAGCCTCGGCGAAGCGAGCGGAAAGAACGGCCCTGTTGTAGCGGCCCTGGCTCGCATTGACCCGGCTTTCGACCGACGGCGTCGCCGACGCCAGCACCACCGGAAAGCTGCCGATATGGCCGCGCACCACGGCCATATCACGCGCATTGTAGAAGACGCGGTCCTCCTGCTTGTAGGCAGGGTCGTGCTCCTCGTCGACGACGATCAGGCCGAGCTCCTTGAACGGCAGGAACAGCGCCGAGCGCGCGCCGGCGACGACCCGCACACCGCCCTCCGCCACTTGCCGCCAAACCCGCTCGCGCATCCGCGGCGGCAGGTCGGAATGCCATTCGCCCGGCTTGGCGCCGAAGCGCTGCTGGAAGCGCTCGAGAAAGGCATGCGTCAGCGCGATTTCCGGCAGCAGGATCAGCACCTGCCTGCCCTGGTCGAGCGCAGCCGCCACCGCCTCGAAATAGACCTCGGTCTTACCGGATCCGGTGACGCCGTCGAGCAGCGCGACGTTGAACACGCCGGCTGCGACATTGGCGCGCAGCATCTGCGCCGCGTCGCTCTGGTCCGGCATCAGGTCCGGTATGGCATAGCCGGGATCGGGCGCGGCCACCACCGGGCGCGGCGGGATCATCACCGTCTCGAACACGCCTTGCGCCCTCAGGCCGTCGATCACCGTCGACGACACGCCGGCCGCGTGAGCGAGGCCGGAGCGCGTCCAGGCAAGGCCGCCTTCGGCCGTATCCAGCACACGCTGCCTGGCGCCCGTCATCCGGTCGGGTGCGAGAAGCGTGCGCTGCAACCCTTCGATCCACGGTTCGGGGTCGAAAGCCTCCGGCGCCCTGAGCAGCATGCGCGCCACCATGCCCGGAGGCGACAGCGTGTACTGCGCCACCCAGTCGACGAAACGGCGCATCGCGCGGTCGATCGGCGGGCAGTCGAAGACCTGTTCGATGGGGCGCAGTTTTTTCGCGTCGACCTTCTCGACCGCGCCATCCCAGACGATGCCGGCGACCTGCCGCGGCCCGAGCGGCACGCGCACGATCGAGCCCGGCACCACGCGCATGCCGGCCGGCACGGCATAGGTGTAGGGGCGTTCGGCGGGCATCGGCACCAGCACCGGTGCGGCTGCGACAAAGGGCGAATCTTCGATCATGAGGCGTGACCTTGCCCTGACTTTGGTCTAGATCAAAGGCCGACCCCGAATGTGCATGACATGCACATGAAAATCTTCAGGAGACCCGCCATGAAATTTTTTGTCGACACCGCCGACGTCAAGGATATCCGTGAGCTGAACGATCTGGGGCTGCTCGACGGCGTCACCACCAATCCGTCGCTGATCCTCAAATCCGGCGGCAAGATCGCCGACGTGACCAAAGAGATCTGCGACATCGTCAAGGGTCCGGTCTCGGCTGAAGTCACCGCCACTGAATATTCCGAGATGATGCAGCAGGCCAAGGTTCTGGCCAAGATCGCCGACAATGTCTGCATCAAGGTGCCGCTGACGCTGGACGGCCTCAAGGCCTGCAAGACGATCCGCACCGAGATGAACCGCCTGGTCAACGTCACGCTGTGCTTTTCGGCCAACCAGGCGCTGCTTGCGGCCAAGGCCGGCGCCTCGTTCATCTCGCCCTTCGTCGGCCGCATCGACGACATCGGCATCGACGGCATGGAGCTGATCCAGGAGATCAGGCAGATCTACGACAATTACGATTTCCAGACTGAGATCCTCGTCGCTTCGGTGCGCACCGTGAACCACGTCAAGCAGGCGGCCCTCATCGGCGCCGATGTCGTGACCGCGCCGCCGGCGACCCTGAAGGCGCTGGTCAAGCACCCGCTGACCGACAAGGGCCTGGAACAGTTCCTCGCCGACTGGGCAAAGACCGGCCAATCGATCGGCTGAGAATGGCGATCGGCTGAGAATGGCGATCGGCTGAGACCAATCGCTTGTAATCAAAAAGGCCGGGCAACCGGCCTTTTTATATTGCGCTTCAAGCGGGCTGCCGATCAGTCCGTGCCATCGTCCTCGGGCGCGCTTGCCGGCTGGCGCCGGCCCATGATGATTTCGCGTTTGCCGACATGGTTGGGTGCGCCGACCAGGCCTTCCTTTTCCATACGCTCGACCAGGGACGCGGCGCGGTTGTAGCCGATGCCGAGGCGGCGCTGGATGTAGGACGTCGAGCACTTCTTGTCGCGCACCACCACCTTGACCGCCTCGTCATAGATCGCGTCGCTGTCTTCGGCTGCAACCGATCCCTTGTCGAAGACCGCGCCCTGGTCTTCTTCGATTTCTTCCTCGTCCTCGTCGGCCGTCACGGTTTCCAGATATTCAGGGCGCCCTTGCGCCTCGAGATGCGCGACCACATGCTCGACCTCGGCGTCGGAAACAAACGGCCCATGCACGCGCGAAATGCGCCCGCCGCCCATCATGTGCAGCATGTCGCCCTGGCCAAGCAATTGTTCGGCGCCCTGCTCGCCCAGGATGGTGCGGCTGTCGATCTTCGATGTCACCTGGAAGGAAATCCGGGTCGGGAAGTTGGCCTTGATCGTGCCGGTGATGACGTCGACCGAGGGGCGCTGCGTTGCCATGATCAGGTGAATGCCGGCAGCGCGCGCCATCTGCGCCAGTCGCTGGATCGCGCCTTCGATCTCCTTGCCGGCGACCATCATCAGGTCGGCCATCTCGTCGACGATGACGACGATGTAGGGCATCGGCGCGAGGTCGATTTCCTGCTGTTCGAAAAGCGGTTCGCCGGTGCCCTTTTCGAAGCCGGTCTGCACGGTCATGACGACGGTTTCGCCCTTGTCGCGGGCTTGAGCGGCACGCTCGTTGTAGCCGTCGATGTTGCGCACACCGAGCCGCGCCATCTTGCGATACCGGTCTTCCATTTCGCGCACGGCCCATTTGAGCGCCGTGACGGCTTTCTTGGGATCCGTGACGACGGGCGTCAGAAGATGCGGGATGCCGTCATAGACAGAGAGTTCGAGCATCTTGGGATCGACCATGATCAGCCGGCATTCTTCCGGCTTCAGCCGGTAGAGCAACGACAGGATCATGGTGTTGATGGCCACCGACTTGCCGGAGCCGGTGGTTCCGGCCACGAGCAAATGCGGCATCTTCGCCAGCTCGGCGATAACAGGCTCGCCGCCGATCGTCTTGCCGAGACAAAGCGCCAGCTTGCAGCTGGTCTTGCGGAAGCCTTCCGATTCGATCAGCTCCCGGAAATAGACGGTTTCGCGCGTCTCGTTCGGGAGCTCGATGCCGATGACGTTGCGGCCAGGCACGACGGCGACGCGCGCCGAAATCGCCGACATGGAGCGGGCGATATCGTCGGCAAGCCCGATGACGCGAGAAGATTTGACGCCCGGCGCCGGCTCGAACTCATAGAGCGTGACCACCGGGCCTGGGCGAACATGAATGATTTCGCCACGCACGCCGAAGTCCTCGAGCACGCTTTCCAGCAGATCGGCGTTCTGCTCGAGCCGCTCCTGCGACATGTAGAAGCCTTGTCCCTCCGGTGGCTGCTGCAACAGCTCTTCCGAGGGAAGCTCATAGGGATCGCCCGCGGTTGACAGCACGACCTTTCCAGCCCCAGGCAAGCGCGCGGAGCGGGCGGCAACGGCCCTGGCAGGGACGTTCACACTTGGCGCGGCCGACGCGGAAACGGCGTCGCTTTTGGCGGCTGGGATTGCGACAGGCTGGACCGGCGACGGCGCATCGCTCGCCGGCACGCCGGGTTGGGCGACGGCCTGGTTCGAATTGGCCGGCCAAGCATCCGGCAACGGCTTCAAGGCTTGGCCCGGAAGGCAGTCGATGACACGAAACAATGCGGTGGCATCGGTCCCTGGGCGAATATCGATCGGCATAGCGGTGACTGGCGCCGCGGCGAGCGGCGCAGGCGACGCTGGACCGGTCTGCCGGGCCGGCGACGAAACGTCGACCAGATAGGGGGCCATGGCCTCGAAGAAGGCATGATCCGAAAGATACGGCCAGCGCAGCCTTTCGGAAGTGGTCGTTTTGATCGGGCCGCCCGGAGCAACGGACGCGCGCGCGGATGCCCGTGCCATAGCGACCGTCCTCGGCGGCATCGGCGCAACGGCTGGCACCTTCTCCCTGGCGCGCCCCGCGGCAACAAAAGCAGCAGCCGGCGGCAGTGGCCCTTGCGTGGCGTGGCCGGCCAGCGGCTGGGAAGCAGGGCTTTTCACCGAAGCCGGCAATGCCAGGAGCGAAGGCGCGGAGGACGCCCCTTTGATCATGGATTGCGCAACGGCTTGCTCTGCTGGGCGCGTCGCGGCGTGTTCGACAACACGCTCGTGCTGCGGACGATGCTTCCTGGCCTCATAGTCCGGCGTGCGTGTAAAACGCACGTTGGGTGCAAGGAAGAAATATTCCTGCCAGGCAGGGCTCTCGATATCGCCGATTTTCGAAGGCGTATCGTCCGAGCCACCCCGCGGCTCCATATAGGGCCGCTTGTTGCCGCCGAGATCGACCACCGGCGCTGAATAGCCGGCCTGGCGTGTGGCGGGCTGCCGGCCGCCCGGCTCCTTGCGAGCCGGACGATCAAGGTCGCCTGCCGCAGAAGAACCTCGCTGACCACCCCTGTCGCCGATGCTCTCGGAGCGCTTCCCCTCGGGATCATCAGGCGATGCGGCCGTCGATAAATTGACCCGGGAAAAACGCTTGGCTTCCATTCTCAAGACTCACTCTGAAATGTCTGCCGAGCAATAGGGAGCGAGTGGTTAACAGTTGCTTCCCGGATGGATCGCCGACGATCCTGGGGACCAAAATCTTCGTGGTAATCTGCGAGCGACACGGCACGATCGTCGTCTCGCCGCATCCACGCCGGTGGCGCGATCTACTCGCCGTGCCGCAGCAGCTCGATGGGTATCTTCGGACAATCCCTGTTCGGAATCTGGCTCTGTTCGGGAATCTGGTCATGATCCCGCGATCACCCCATCACGCCTGGGGCGCCGGACCGTTTCCGTGAAGCGATGAGGTGCGCTAGCCGGTCTTGCCGTGCCGGACAAGGTCCTGGGCAATGGACAGCTGCAGCGCTTCCGCCAACTCTCGCGCAGCGCGATTCTCGGCGTCGATCTGCGCCCGGTATGCGGCGAATTCCTGACGCGGCCTGTCGAAGGACGAGGTGATCGAACGCTTGCCGGATGCGATCACCACGCCGGTCTTCGCATCGGCCAGCGTATAGCTGCCGGTCAGCGTCACGGAACCGGCGGTCGGTTCGTCTTCATCCGTTCCGACCTGCACGAGTGCCGCGGACTCGACCGCTTCGGTCACGCCGAGATTGAGCGAATAGACCGGCGAGGCCGGCTCGCCGGCGCCTCGTCCAAACCCGAAAATCAGATTGTTGCGCACCTGTTGGCCGTAACGCGTATTGACCGGCTTGATACCGATCAACGCCAGTTCGGCACTGGCACTGGCCTGCGAACCCGACAGTGGCGCGCTCGAATAGAGCGGCCGCACCGTGCAGGCCGAGACAAGCGCGAGCGAACCTATCAGGCCGGCAAGCGCAATGCGGCGCAGCAAATGGCTCAACTCTGTCTTTTCCCGATCAGGCAACGACATTGACGATCCTCTGCGGCACGATGATCACCTTGCGCGGAGCCTTACCCTCAAGTGCTTTCTGCACGAAGTCGAGAGCCAATACCGCTTTTTCGACCGCACCTTGGTCCGCGTCGCGGGCAATTGTCAAATCCCCCCGCTTCTTGCCGTTGACCTGTACCGGATAGGTGACTTCGTTGTCGACCACCAGCGCCGGATCGAAGACCGGCCAGGGCCGTTCGGCAACGAGATCGGTGCCGCCAAGCGTTGCCCAGCACTCCTCGGCCAGATGCGGCATGATCGGCGCGATCAGATGCACGAGAATCTCCACCGCCTGCCGACAGGCGCCTTTCAGCGCTGCATCGGCCTTGCCTTCGGCCACCTCGTTGAGCGGCGTGGTCAGCGCGTTGGCCAGTTCGTAGATGCGGGCGATGGCGCGGTTGAAAGCGAGCTTCTCGATATCCTCTCCGACCGCCTTGAGGATCTTGTGCGCGGCCTTTGAAACCACCGCGGCCTCGCCGCTGCTGGCCGCCACGGGCTTGATGCCGGCCAGTGTTTCGGCGGCCGTCGACACCAGGCGCCAGATGCGCTGGATGAAGCGATGCGCACCGGCGGCGCCATCGTCGGTCCACTCGACATCGCGCTCGGGAGGAGAATCGGACAGCATGAACCAGCGCGCCGTATCGGCGCCGTAGCCATCGGTGATGTCTTCCGGGCTCACCGTGTTCTTTTTCGATTTCGACATCTTTTCCAGCGGACCGATGGTGACGGCCTCGCCGGTGGCGATGTCGATGGCGCTGCGCTTGCCGTCGACGTCCTCCAGCCGAACTTCGGTGGGCGCCAGCCAGCGGCCATTCGATGCCGAGCCGACGCGATAGGTTTCGTGCACCACCATGCCTTGCGTGAACAGGCCCTTGAACGGCTCGGCCAGATCGACATGGCCGGCCTCGCGCATGGCGCGGGTGAAGAAGCGCGAATAGAGCAGATGCAGGATCGCGTGCTCGATCCCGCCAATATACTGGTCGACCGGCAGCCATTCGTTGGCCGCCTTGGGATCGGTCGGTTCATGCGCCCACGGCGCGGTGAAGCGGGCAAAGTACCACGACGAATCGACGAACGTGTCCATCGTGTCGGTTTCGCGCCGCGCATCCCTGCCGCATTGCGGACATTTCACATGGCGCCATGTCGGATGCCGGTCGAGCGGATTGCCCGGGCGATCGAAATCGACATCGTCGGGCAGCTTCACCGGCAGGTCCACCTTCGGCACCGGCACCACGCCGCAAGCCTCGCAATGGATCATCGGGATCGGGCAGCCCCAGTAGCGCTGGCGCGAAATGCCCCAGTCGCGCAGGCGGAAATTCACCTTGCGCTCGGCCATCGGCCGGTTGCCGATGGTCTTCTGCTCCAGCAGTTTGGCGACTTCGTCGAAAGCCTGATCCGGCTTCATGCCGTCGAGAAAGCGCGAATTGATCATCACGCCGTCATCGACATAGGCTTCGTCGATGATCTGGAACGTCGCCGGATTCTCGCCTTCCGGCATCACCACCGGAATCACCGGCAGGCCGTATTTGTTGGCGAAGTCGAGGTCGCGCTGGTCGCCGGACGGACAGCCGAAAATGGCGCCGGTGCCGTATTCCATCAGCACGAAATTGGCGACATAGACCGGCAGCGTCCAGTTGTCGTCAAACGGATGGACGACGCGGAGGCCGGTGTCGAAACCCTTCTTCTCAGCTGTCTCCAGCGCCGCCACCGAGGTGCCCATATGGCCGATATCCTCGATGAACTTCGCCAGCGCCGGATTGTGCGCAGCGGCCTTCTTGGCCAACGGATGATCGGCGGCGACAGCCATGAAGGAAGCGCCGAAGATGGTGTCGGGCCTTGTCGTATAGACTTCCAGCTCATGCTCGCCACCAGAGGCGTCGGCCAGAGGCCAACGGATCAGCAGGCCTTCCGAGCGGCCGATCCAGTTCTGCTGCATCAGCTTCACTTTTTCCGGCCATTCGTCGAGGCCGTCGAGCGAATCCAGCAGATCCTGGGCAAAATCGGTGATCTTGAAGAACCACTGCGTCAGCTCGCGCTGCTCGACCAGCGCGCCCGAGCGCCAGCCGCGTCCACCGATGACCTGCTCGTTGGCGAGCACCGTCATGTCCTCCGGATCCCAGTTGACCTTGGAGGATTTGCGCGTCACCAGCCCCTTCTCGACGAAATCGAGGAACAGCATCTGCTGGCGGTGGTAATAGTCGACGTCACAGGTGGCGAATTCGCGCGCCCAGTCCAGCGACAGCCCCATAACCTTGAGCTGCTCGCGCATGGTGGCGATGTTCTGGTAGGTCCATTCCTTGGGATGGACCTTGTTCTGCATCGCCGCGTTTTCGGCCGGCATGCCGAAGGCGTCCCAGCCCATCGGGTGCAGCACGTTGAAGCCCTTGGCCCGCTTGTAGCGCGCCACCACGTCGCCCATCGTGTAATTGCGGGTATGACCGATATGGATGCGCCCCGACGGATAGGGGAACATCTCCAGCACGTAGTATTTCGGGCGCGGATCGTCATTGTGCGCTTCGAACAGCTTCTTGGCGTCCCAGGCCTTCTGCCATTTGGGCTCTGACGCGCGCGGATTGTATCGTTCGGTTGCCATGGGACGTTTTTCACTTAAAAGCATGCGCGAACTGCGGGCGACGGCTCGGCAGTTCAGGGAATGTGGTCCGGGTGTTCACCATGGTTTGGCAAACCCGTCAACCATATGGGTATCGCGTCTGACAAAAACGCCGGTCAAAACAGCAGGATTTGCATATGGGCGATGCCGTTCAGCAGTTTTTCGCGGTCAAGGCGAAGATCGACGCCGCCGAGCGCGAGGCCGGCCGCGAAACCGGCGCCGTGACGCTGGTCGCAGTCTCAAAGACCTTTGACGCTGCCGACATCGGCCCGGTCATCGAGGCCGGCCAGCGCGTCTTCGGCGAAAACCGGGTGCAGGAGGCGCAAGCCAAATGGCCTGACCTGAAGGACGCATTTCCCGACATCGAACTGCATCTGATCGGCCCGCTGCAATCCAACAAGGCTAGGGAAGCGGTAGCACTGTTCGACGTCATCGAGACGGTCGATCGCGAGAAGATCGCCGTCGAACTCGCCAAGGAGATCGCCAAACAGGGCCGTGCGCCAAAGCTCTATGTCCAGGTCAATACCGGCTCCGAGCCGCAGAAGGCAGGCATCGAGCCACGCGAGGCAGTGGCGTTCGTCACCCGCTGCCGCGAGGTGCATGGCCTCGCCATCGAGGGCCTGATGTGCATCCCGCCGGCCGACGAGAACCCCGGCCCCCACTTCGCCCTGCTGGAAAAGCTTGGGCATGAGGCCGGCGTCGCCAGACTGTCGATGGGCATGTCCGGCGATTATGAGACCGCGATCGCCTTCGGCGCCACCAGCGTCCGCGTCGGTTCGGCGATCTTCGGCAGCCGATAGTTCCGATGCACAGACCGGTCTCTAGTCGCTAAATTCCAACATATTCGATTGGCTGCAGGCCACCACACCTTCGTCATCCTAGGGCGGAGCGACGCGAAGCGGAGCGCAGACCCTAGGATCCATGCCGTGACGACAAGGAAAATGCAGCGGTGCAGAATTCTGTTCCGCTGCATTCTTCGGCAGATGTCGCGGCATGGATCCTCGGGTCTGCGCTGCGTCGCTGCGCTCCTTGCTCCGCCCGTGGATGACGACGAGAGAGATGTTTAGGCCAATCCCCGAGGTTTGCGATCTGCCGCCGAAAGAGGCTATAGATTCTCGCTGCCAATAGCTTCCAACCCATGTCGAGGAACTAGCGAACACATCTGTTCGAGCGGAAACCCTGCCATGCTTCAACGGCATCTGGTATATGACTAGCGAAGCCATCTAGCGAGTAGTGCCCTTGAACTGGCATCTTAAGGACGCGAAGAACAATCTGTCGAAACTCGTACGGCAGGCGCGGGAACAAGGGCCACAAACCATCACGGTGCGCGGAAAGCCAACTGCTGTCGTACTCTCCCCCGAGGACTACGACCGACTGGTCGGCGCAACACCTTCGCTTGCGGAATATCTTCTCTCAGGTCCCGTGTGGGATGACGACTTCGTCGAGGAGGTCAATCGCCGCCCGAAGACGAAGATCCGAGTTATAGACTTATAATCCGCATACTCATGCGAACCTCGTTCGGTGAATGCAGCGGGCGCTTTTCTGATGGCGGCATTAGATGCGGTGAGGGGTTATAGGCCAACTCGGCGGGCTCGTTGCGCCAGGACTGGAAACGAAACGTACCGTTCCTATTTTGCTTTGCGTCATCACAAACTCTCTGGAGCCGCCACCATGCGCTACAACCAGCTTGGAAATACGGGGATGTTCGTCTCCGAACTGTGCCTCGGCACCATGACCTTCGGCGCCGCCGGTCAGAATGCCCAATGGGGCCTGATCGCCAGCCTCGACCAGAAGGGTGTCAACGAGATCGTTGCCCATTCGCTCGCCGCCGGCGTCAACTTCTTCGATACGGCCGACGTCTACTCCTTTGGCGAATCCGAACGGCTGCTCGGACAGTCGCTCAGGGATCTCGGTGTGAACAGGCAGAACGTGGTCATCGCCACCAAGGCGCATGGCGCCATGGGCGAAGGCCCCAACCAGCGCGGCTCGTCACGCGGCCACATCATGGACTCGGTCGATGCCAGCTTGGAGCGGCTGCAGCTCGACCATATCGATCTATATCAGCTGCACGGCACCGACACCGTGACGCCGGTCGACGAAACGCTGCGGGCGCTCGACGATCTCGTTGCCAGCGGCAAGGTTCGCTATGTCGGCGTCTCCAACTGGGCGGCATGGCGCATCGCCAAGGCGCTCGGCATCGCCGAGCGCAAGGGCTTTGCCCGTTTCGAGACCGTCCAGTCCTATTATTCGATCGCCGGCCGCGACCTCGAGCGCGAGATCGTGCCGCTGCTCAACGAGGAGAAGCTCGGCCTGATGGTGTGGTCGCCGATGGCCGGTGGCCTGCTCTCCGGCAAATACGGCCCCGGCGCGCCCGGCAATGGCGAAGGCCGCCGCGCGTCCTTCAACTTCCCGCCGGTCAACGAAGACCGCGCCTGGGCCGCGGTGGCCGTCATGCGCGAAATCGCCAAAAAGCATGATGTCAGCGTCGCCACGGTGGCGCTCGGCTATGTCCTGGCCAAGCCCTTCGTGATGAGCGTCATCATCGGCGCCAGCCGCATGGAGCAGCTGGAGCAGAACCTTGCCGCGACTGAAGTGAAGCTCGACAGCGACGATCTGCTTCGTCTCGACGAGGTCAGCGCCCTGCCATCCGAATATCCCGGCTGGATGCTGGAGCGCCAGGCAGCGGGCCGCCGCCCCGCGCCGTTCATGCCGAAAGCATAAATACAGCCCACGCTGACATCCCGGGAGCCCGTGGCTCCCGGGATGTCAACTCAGCCGGACGCTCTCGCCCAGAAAATCGAGAAAGGCGCGCACCCGCGCCGGCAGATGCCGGCCCTGGCCGACATAGACGGCGTGGGTGGGCTCCTCGTCACCGGGATTGAATGCCTCCAGCAGCGACACCAGCCGACCGGCGGCGATATCGGCCGCCACATGCCAGCGGGCCAGCCGGGCGATGCCTGCGCCCGCCAGCGCCATCAGCCGCATCGCCTCGCCATCGCTGACGAGCGTGTTGCCGGTGATGGGAACCATGATGGCGCGGCCGTCCGCGTCGAGGAACGGCCAGCCATCGACATGCCTGACGAACCCGAAGCCCATGCGGTTATGCCTGTCGAGATCGGCTGGCGTCAGCGGCGTGCCCTGCGTTTCGAGGTAGGAAGGTGCTGCAACGACCACCACATAGCTTTGCCCCAGCTTGCGCGCCACCAGCCGTGACTCACTCAGCGGCCCGGCACGGATAGCGACATCGGCGCGTTCCGCCATCAGGTCGATGACGCTGTCGGTCAGCACCAGATCGACTGAAATCTCGGGGTAGCGTTCGAGGAAGCGTGGCAGAAGCGGGATCAGCCGGTGTACTCCGAAGGGCACGTAGCTGTTGACGCGCAGCCTTCCGCGCGGTGCCGCACCCGCCGCCGCCTCCTGCTCGGCCGCCGCTATGTCGGCGAGGATGCGCAGGCCGCTCTCGTAGAAAGCGGTGCCTTCCGGCGTCAGTTGCAGCTTTCGCGTCGAACGGCTGACCAGCCGCGCACCAAGCCGGGCCTCCAGCCGCGCGATCAGCTTGCTCACCGCTGAAGGCGTCATGCGCAACGCGCGTGCCGCGGAGGAGAAACTGCCGTCCTCGACGACGCGCACGAACACTTCGATCTCGCCGGAGCGATTGATATCGGGCCTGGCCATTTGTGAATCTATTTCACAGAAAATGTGCCCGAGGCAAGTCTGGTTCACAATGCAGGGAAGCACGATCTCAGGGGTCGGGGCGCGGGACGGCGCTCTTCGCCATCGAAGTGGAAATCGCCATGCTTCTTGCTCTTTACGCGCTTGCCGCCGGTGCCTTCGGCATCGGCGTCACCGAATTCGTCATCATGGGTCTGCTGCTCGATGTCAGCAAGGATCTCGGCGTTTCGATCACGGCCGCCGGCCAGCTCATTTCGGGCTATGCGCTCGGCGTCGTCATCGGCGCGCCCCTGCTGACCATCGCCACCGGCAACTGGCCACGCAAGACCGTGCTTCTGGCGCTGATGGCGATCTTCACGCTTGGCAATCTCGCCTGTGCGCTGGCCCCCGATTACTGGACGCTGATGGGCGCCCGCATTATCACCGCCTTCGCCCACGGCACATTCTTCGGCGTCGGCTCTGTCGTCGCCACCGGGCTGGTCGCACCCAACAGACAAGCCTCGGCGATCGCGCTGATGTTCACCGGCCTGACCATCGCCAACATCCTCGGCGTGCCCTTCGGCACCTGGCTCGGCCAGGCCTTCGGCTGGCGGGCGACCTTCTGGGCGGTGACATTGGTCGGCGTGGCGGCCTTCGCCGTCATCCTGGCTCTGGTGCCACGCAGCCGGACGGCGCCCGAAAAGAGCGATCTGCGCGCCGATCTCGCCGTGCTGCGCCGCACGCCCGTCCTGCTCGGCCTTGCCACCACCGTGCTCGGCTATGCCGGTGTCTTCGCCGTCTTCACCTATATCGCACCACTGCTGACCGAGATAAGCGGCTTCCAGGAAGCGGCCGTGTCGCCGATCCTGCTCGTCTTCGGCGGCGGCCTCATTGCCGGCAATTTGCTTGGCGGCAAGGTCGCCGACCGCTGGCTGGTGCCGGCCGTGCTGGGCAGTCTCGTGGTGCTGGCCCTGGTGCTTGCAACCATGAGCTTTGCCATCCACAGCCAGATCATGGCCGTCATCTATGTCGGCCTGCTCGGGGCCGCCGCCTTCGCCACCGTGGCGCCGCTGCAAATGTGGGTGCTGGACAAGGCGCAAGGTGCCGGCCAGAGCCTCGCCTCGTCCTTCAACATCGCCGCCTTCAATCTCGGCAATGCGGCAGGTGCCTGGCTTGGCGGTGCGGTCATTGCCCATGGCCTTGGCCTGGATGCACTGACCTGGGTCGCCGCCCTGCTGCCGCTCACGGCACTCGGCGTGGCGGGGCTGGCGCTGCGTCTCGATCGCACCGCCACGCTCGGCGAGCCTGCCTCCATCCGGTCGTGACCGTCCTCTGCAAACCCGCTTCCCACACCTTTCATTCCACAGGAGTAAAAAGATGGACTATCGACGTCTCGGTGCATCGGGCCTGAAAGTGCCCGCACTCTCATTCGGCGCGGGAACCTTTGGCGGCTCCGGCCCGCTGTTCGGCGCCTGGGGCAACAGCGACGCCAGGGAAGCGCGGCGGCTGATCGACATCTGCCTGGAGGCCGGCGTCAATTTGTTCGACACCGCCGACGTCTATTCGAACGGCGCTTCGGAAGAGGTGCTTGGCGAAGCTATAAAAGGCCGCCGCGATGCCGTCCTGATATCGACCAAGACCGCGCTGCCGATGGGCGACGGACCCGCTGACTATGGCTCTTCCCGGTCGCGGTTGATCAAGTCGGTGGACGCCGCGCTGAAGCGCCTCGGCACTGACTATATCGACCTGTTGCAGCTACACGCTTTCGATGCCGGGACGCCGATCGAGGAGGTCTTGTCGACGCTGGACGAACTCGTGCGCGCCGGCAAACTGCGCTATGTCGGCGTCTCCAATTTCTCCGGCTGGCAAATGATGAAGTCGCTGGCGCAAGCCGACAAGCACGGTTATCCGCGCTATGTCGCGCATCAGGTCTACTATTCGCTGGTCGGCCGCGACTATGAATGGGAGCTGATGCCGCTCGGCCTCGACCAGGGCGTTGGCGCGCTCGTGTGGAGCCCGCTTGGCTGGGGCCGCCTGACCGGCAAGATCCGCCGTGGCCAGCCCTTGCCGGAAAAGAGCCGGCTGCACGACACAGCTGATTTCGGACCGCCGGTCGAGAACGAGCATCTCTACCGGGTCATGGATGCGCTCGATGCGGTGGCTCAGGAAACCGGCAAGACCGTGCCGCAGATCGCCATCAACTGGCTGCTGCAGCGCCCGACCGTGTCGTCGGTCATCATCGGCGCCCGCAACGAGGAACAGCTTCGCCAGAACCTCGGCGCCGTTGGCTGGACCTTGACGCCGGAGCAGATGAAAAAGCTCGACGCCGCAAGCGAAGTCACCGCGCCCTACCCGTACTTCCCGTATCGGCGGCAGGAAGGCTTTGC